>NZ_JBBPCO010000016.1 GCF_038070005.1 Thermithiobacillus plumbiphilus
GCTATACCGAGGACCAGCCCCTGCATCAAAAGCGGCTGCTGGAGCCGTCCTTTGGGGACGGCGACTTCCTGTTGCCGGCCATTGGACGGCTTTTGGCAGCATGGCAGGCCGCTGGCGGTCATCCAGGAGCGGCACTGGATGATCTAGGGCCAGCTATTCGGGCAGTCGAGTTGCACCGAGAGAGCTTCGTGAACACCCGGTCAGCCGTAATCCAGCGCTTAAGGCAAGAAAGCATCACCACAGAGGATGCCACTGCTCTCGCTGATCAATGGTTGATTCAGGACGATTTCCTGCTCACCGCGCTGGAAGGGAATTTCGACTTTGTGGTCGGCAACCCGCCCTATGTGCGGCAGGAGCTGATTCCCGCGCCCTTGCTGGTCGAGTATCGACGTCGTTATCGGACCTTGTATGACCGGGCGGACCTTTACATTCCATTCATCGAACGTTCGCTGCGGCTGCTTGCGGAGAGCGGCAACCTGAGCTTCATCTGTGCCGACCGCTGGATGAAGAACCGTTACGGCGGGCCCTTGCGCGAGCTCGTCGCCGATCAGTTCCATCTGAAAGTATATGTGGACATGGTAGGTACGGACGCATTTCATAGTGAAGTCAGTGCCTACCCGGCGATTACCGTCATCAGCCGCGAAAAATCCGGCCCTACCCGCATTGCGCATCGTCCCTCACTGGATCGTGGAACATTGGCCGATCTGGCAAAAGACCTGAAGGCGCATCAGCTCCTCCAGGACGGCCCCGTGCGGGAGCAGGTCTGCGTTGCCCGCAAGGCCGAGCCCTGGATACTCGAATCATCGGATCAGATGGCGTTGATCCGACGGCTGGAACAGCAGTTTCCCACGCTGGAGGAGGCATCCTGCAAGGTCGGTATTGGTGTGGCAACCGGGGCGGATCAGGCGTTCATTGGGAACTACGATGCGCTGGATGTCGAGTCGGATCGCAAACTGCCACTGGTCACCACGCGGGACATCATGAGCGGCGAGGTACGGTGGCGCGGCCAGGGGGTTATCAACCCGTTTGCGGAGGATGGCGGCTTGGTCGATCTGCGGGCCTATCCACGCCTGCATCGTTACCTTGAAGCACGCAAGGATATCATTGCGGGCCGCCATTGCGCCCAAAAGAACCCGGCCAATTGGTATCGCACTATCGACCGCATCCACCCGGCCCTCGCATCCATGCCGAAGCTTCTGATCCCGGACATCAAGGGTGAGGCGCATATCGTGTTCGAGCGTGGCGAATTGTATCCGCATCATAATCTATACTATGTCATCTCGCACACTTGGGAGCTGCGCGCCTTGCAGGCCGTACTCCTGTCCGATATCGCCCGCCTTTTCATTACCAGCTACTCGACAAAGATGCGCGGGGGATACTTGCGCTTTCAGGCCCAATACCTGCGGCGCATCCGCATTCCCCACTGGCAGGCGGTCCCCGAGGCATTGCGGCAGGCGCTCAAGGAAGCAGCCGAGAGCCGGGACTTGCAAGCCTGCAATAAAGCTGTATTCAGGCTCTACGACCTGACTCCCGAGGGGCTTTATTGCCCTGGTGCTTGATCTCGTGCGGGCAAACGGGCTTGCGCATGCGCAGATCCACCAAAGTCGTACCGTCTTAACCCTGCCAGGCTACTTCCGGCCGACAAAATTGTGGGATCTGCTCGTGATCCATCAAGGGGAGCTGATTGCCGCCATCGAGCTGAAGAGTCAGGTAGGCCCGTCCTTCGGCAATAATTTCAACAACCGAACGGAAGAAGCCATAGGCACCGCACACGATTTCTGGACCGCTTACCGCGAGCGCGCTTTCGGTAAACAACCCCGCCCCTTCGCCGGCTGGCTGATGCTTGTTGAAGATGCCCCGCAATCCCGATCACCGGTCAGGGACAGTTCTCCTCATTTTCCAGTCTTCGAGGAGTTCAAGGGCGCATCATACCTCAAGCGGTACGAACTGTTGTGCCAACGGCTCATCCAGGAACAGTTGTATACGACAGCGGCGGTTATAGCTTCACCCAGGAGCGCAGTAAAAACGGGAGAGTTTACGGAGCTATCGCCGATGACGGGCCTCAAGACCTTTGTCACTGCGCTTGCGGGCCACATAGCGGCCGAAGCGGCACGTCTGGGATAGCTCAAGCTGAGACACTTCAATCAGCGCTAAGCACAGGACAACACGCTCTGCAAAAACGGCTCAAGCAGGGTGGCTGCACCGACCGCCATGCGCCGGGGCGCGATCGGGCGGCATGAGTTGGAGCCTGTTCAGGCGGGTTCCAGTTCGATCTTCAGCTTTTTGCCGAGCGCTGCCGCCGCGCCGGCCAGTGTGGTCAAGGTCAGGCTGGTGTCCTTTTCATCCAGCAGGCGGTTGAGTGCTGCCCGGCTGGTGTGCATCTTGGCAGCCAGCTCGGTTTTGGTCAGGTGCTGCGCCTTCATCTCCTGGGCGATCTGCCAGGCGATCACCCGCTTGACCGCCACCGCGGTCACCTCTTCGAGCATGGCCTCTTCTGCCAGAAAGTCGTCAAAGCTACTGCCGATGTGCTGCTCGCTCATCGTTGGTTCCTCCGCAGCCAGCCGAATTGTACCGTCTTGATATCCTCACCAATGATTTTGCGGTCGGCAGCGGGCAGTGCCTTCAGCCACTCACGTACCGGTTCGGCGCCTACTTCTGTGCGGTAGAATCGGACATCCAGGATAGGCGGGTTCATGGGTATGAATGTACCATCTTTGGTACACGACATCAACACATCCAAAGAAGGTAGCCAGCATGGCGGGCGGAGCGACGCAATACCGGCCTGTGTCTTCACAAGGGCTAAGCCAGGCTCCCGATCTGTAGGCACGAAAACAACATCTGATATATCCTTGAGGTATCCCCTCCCGGAGAGAGGCCCCTTCCCATGCGTACGACCCTGAATATCGATGACCAGTTGCTGAACGAAGCTCAACGCATCACCGGTATGACCGAGAAAACCGCTTTGGTACAGGAAGGATTGCGCGCCCTGATCGAACGCGAGAGTGCCCGGCGACTGGCGCGGCTGGGCGGCAGTGAGCCGCGACTGAAACCAGTATCCCGGCGGAAAAATCAGCGGCAGGACAGCTATTGAGGCATTCCATGAAAATCAGCGTTGAAACCACTGTCGCAGCACCCATCGAGCAAGTCTGGCGTGCCTACACGACACCCGAGCACATCAAGCAGTGGAATACCGCGTCCGAAGATTGGCACACGACCGCGGCCAGTGTGGATCTGCGCGTTGGGGGTGCCTTCTGCTCGCGCATGGAGGCAAAGGACGGCAGCATGGGGTTTGATTTCGCCGGAACCTATACCAGAATCGTAGAGCACGAGCTGATTGAGTATTCCTTTGGCGATCGGACGGCGCAAGTCGAATTTGCCGATAGCCCGGAAGGTGTCAGGGTGCGCGTCACCTTCGACAGCGAAACGACGTTTTCCACCGAGCAGCAACAGCAAGGCTGGCAGGCCATTCTCAACAACTTCGCGCGTTACGTTGAGGCCATGCGGTAACCGCCTGGCGCTCAAACTAGACGCCGGCAGCCCGCGCTACTAACTGGCTGCCCGACTGCCGGCAACCCTCCATCCGCCACAGACGCTTCCCGATCCGCACGCGCCAGCAGCACGCGCAGGGCCTGGTCCTTGCTGTCGTAGAGATTTTCCTTGCCCAGCAGTTCCTCAAGCCCGCCAGCCTGGAAAGCAACGCGTACCTGCTTCTTGAGTCCGCTGAAAGCGAGCGTCACTCCCGACTCGCGCAAGATCTGCGCGACTTCCCGAATCTTCTCCTCGCCCGTGGCATCGATGTGGTTGATGCCGCTGCCGACGATCAGCAGGGTGTCGGCCTTCGGGAAACGTGCTCTTGCTTCCAGAACGATGTCGTCAAAGTAGGCCACGTTGGCGAACACCAGGGAACCATCGAAGCGGATGGGCACCACCCGCTCGCTCAGAGGCTCAAGGCCGTGCGTATCTAGGCCGGCAAGCACGCCATCCTCACGCCTGCCGAGGATTTCGGCGCGCGGCTTCATGGTCTTGAAGAGGAAGGCGACTGCTGTCAGCAGCACGCCAAGCAGGATGCCATTGGCAATGGATGGCGCCATGAACAGGGTGGCCACAAAAGTCGCAATGCCAATCACAGCACCACTGCGGTCCACGCGCCAGGCATGGATCAGTGGCTTGACCCGGATCAGTCCGAATACCGCCATCATCACGATCACCGCCAGCACTGCCTGGGGCAGGTGGTGCAGCAGCGGCGTAAAGAACAGCAGTACCAGAACGACGGCCATGGCGCTGATGATGGCGTAGAACCCGGTGCGCGCCCCGGCGCGGGCGGCCACGGCGGAACGCGAGAAGGAACCGCTCACGGCATAGGCCCCGAAAAAGCTGCCCACGGTGTTTGCCAGCCCCTGGCCGATGATCTCCTTATTGATGTCGACGCGCTGCCGGGTCTTGGCGGCAATCGCCTTGGAGATGGAAACCGCTTCCATCAGACCGATCAGCGCCATCACCAGGGCGGATGGCAGGAGCGGCAGCAGCACATCCCAGTGAATCTTCGGTGCATCGAAGGTCGGCAGCCCCTGGGGGATATCGCCCACCACGACACCGCCCGCGGAAAGCACGATGCCGCCCTGCTTGACCCCGTCGAAGTGCCAGTTACGGCCAAGCTTGGGCGCGCCCTCGGGGAGGCTGCCGGCGCGATGGAAACGCATCACCCCGCCGGCATCGACGCGTTCGAGCGGAATGGCGTGGAGGCGTACCCGCCGCTGATCGTTGTCGCCGCGCAGCAGCTTGGCTTGCGCACGCAGCAACTCGATTTCATTCTCGACCCGCATGGCATGCATTGGATCCCGAAGCTCGTCACCGGCTTTCAGCAAGGCCGTGAGCTCCGCGCCCTTGGCCGCTGCTGCCGCGTTGAGGGCATCTATCTTCGCTGCTGTCTGGCGATATCCTTCGATCAGCGCCGCAGCCTGCCTGTCCATAATGGCCGTGGACGGCACCTCGACCCGGCGCTCAAAACCGATGAAGGCACTCACCGCCGTCGCCAGGACCACCGCGATCAGGAGCACGGGCAGGCGCGGGGCGACCCGACCGAGCCACCAGATCAAGGCCCAGGTCCCAGCGGCGAACGCCAGGGTGGGCAGGTGCGTCTGCGGCAGCTGCGAGATGACGCCCCAGAGGTCGGCCAGATAGAAGTCGCTGCGCGGCATCGGCACGCCGATGATCTGGTTGAGCAGCGACAAGCCGATGATCAGCGCCGCGGCATTGGTAAAGCCGACCATGACCGGGCTCGACACGAAGTTGACCAGCAGCCCCAGGCGGGCCAGTCCGAGTCCCAGGCGCAGGATGCCCACCATGAGCGCAAGCAGGATCGAGATTTCGATGTAAGTGACGCTACCGGGCGCGGCCAGCGGAATCACGGCGGCAGCGGACAGCAGGGACAGCATGGCGACCGGGCCCGTGTGCAACTGCGGACAGGAGCCCCAGAGCGCCCCGACGATCACCGGCACGAAGGAGGCGTAGAGACCGTAGACGACGGGCAGACCCGCAAGCTGCGCGTAGGCCATGGACTGCGGCACCAGGATGAGCGCGACGGTAATGCCAGCCACGAGGTCAACGCGCAGGGAGCTGCGCATCTGGGGCAGCCATGCCAGGAAAGGAAACGCGGTTTGCAATACCTTCATTGTTATCCAGAAATTCCGTGTTGCATTTCAAAAAGTAAAAACTGCATGCAATTATAGGTCAGACACGCCGAGGATGCGGCCAGACTGCCCATACTTTTGCCAGACTTTCCGGACTTTACTTCGTCTTGCCGGCACTCCACAATCTTCCCGGACCTGGACGCTGTACTGACAAGAAAACAGAAAGGGTACAAACCATGGAATTTATGGATATCTTCACCAGCCCGGAGCTGTTGCTCGCGCTGGCAACCCTTGCCGCGCTCGAGATCGTGCTCGGCATCGACAACATCATCTTCATCTCGATCGTCACCGGCAAGCTTCCGGAAAATCAAAGGGTTTCGGCCCGGCGCCTCGGCATTGCACTCGCCGCGATCACCCGCATCATGCTGCTCTTTTCGCTGGCCTGGATCATCGGGTTGACCGCGACCTTGTTCGAGGTCTTCGGCAATGCCATTTCCTGGCGCGACATCATCCTCATTGCCGGTGGCGCATTCCTGATCGTGAAAAGCGCGATGGAGATGCACGACAAGCTGGAAGGACCGGGTCACGGCGAGCGCAGCGTGGCCGCCCAGATCGGCTTTGCCGGTGCCATCCTGCAGATTCTCATGCTGGATGTGGTGTTCTCGCTGGATTCGGTGATCACCGCCATTGGCATGGTGGATCGCCTGGAGGTCATGATCCTGGCCGTGCTGGTGGCAGTGGGCGTGATGGTGATCTTTGCCAATCCAGTCGGCAACTTTGTCGAGAAGCATCCGACCATCCAGATGCTGGCCCTGAGCTTTCTGCTGCTGATCGGCACGGTGCTGATCGCCGATGGCTTTGATTTTCATATTCCCAAGGGCTACGTCTATTCAGCCATCGCCTTTGCGACCGTGGTCGAGCTATTGAACATCCGGCTCAGGAAAAAGTCGGTTCCCGTGCAGATGCATGACGCCAACAGGCTGGATCAGGGGGAATGATCGCACCGGGCAGGCTGGACCCCCCGGCCCGCTTCATCACCTTGGCCAGGGCGATTCGTTAAGCCAAAACGGTCAGGTGCTGGACCTTTCCCGGCCATTACGGCAGACTTGCCGACAGCTAGGCGTCGCTGATCAGCAGCCACGTCAATATCTGCTATAAAGTACTTTTTGAACAACGGGATTCGCTCATGCGGTGGCAAGGGGGGCCGGCACGGCCGAGCTTGGTGCCGGGCGGGTCGGGCACGGATGGGAGAGGCATTGGCGCACGAGGCACAACAGGCGAATCGCGCGGACAGGGGCAGCATCCTGGTCCTGCATGGTCCCAACCTCAATCTCCTCGGTATCCGCGAGCCTGGCCACTATGGCCGGCAGACGCTTGCGGAGATCGATGAGATGCTGCAGCGCCAGGCCGCGGCTTGGCAATTGTCGCTGAGCAGCTTCCAGAGCAATGCCGAGCATGCCCTGATCGAGCGCATTCATGCCGCGCGTGAAAACACCGATTGCATCATCATCAATCCCGCGGCCTTTACGCATACCAGCGTGGCCCTGCGAGATGCCCTGGCCGGCGTGGCCATTCCCTTCATCGAGGTGCACCTGTCGAACGTACACGCGCGGGAGCCCTTCCGCCGCCAGTCGTACTTTTCGGATCTCGCCCTGGGCGTGATCAGCGGCTTCGGCGCCCATAGTTATGTTTTGGCCCTGGATGCCGCCAGACACTGGCTCCAGGCACGATCTCCCCAATAATTATCCTTAATCCGAGAAAATCATGGACATTCGCAAGATTCAGCGCCTGGTGGAAATTCTCCAAGATTCGGACGTGACCGAGTTCGAGTTCAGCGAAGGTGAGCAGCGTATCCGCATCTGCCGCGGCACGCCGGCCGCGCCGATGCAGGCAGCGCCGGTCTACGCACCCATGCCGGGACCGGTGCAGGGCGTGGTGCCCGCTGCCGTACAGCCGGCCGCAGGCGTTGCTTCGGCCAGCATCGACATCACCGGACACGTGGTCAAATCCCCCATGGTCGGCACCTTCTATCGTTCTCCCTCGCCCGAGGCCGAGCCCTTCGTGCAGGAAGGCGATCTGGTCAAGAGCGGCCAGGCGCTTTGCATCATCGAGGCCATGAAACTCCTCAACGAAATCGAAGCCGACGTGAGTGGCCGCATCGTCAAGGTCCTCGCGGAAAACGGCCAGCCGGTGGAATACGGCGAGCCGCTGTTCGTCATCGACGTCAACGGTTGAATCATGTTTGACAAGATCGTCATCGCCAACCGGGGCGAAATCGCCCTGCGCATCCAGCGTGCCTGCCGCGAGCTGGGCATCAAGACCGTGGCCATACATTCCGAGGCCGACCGCGACCTGACCCATGTCAAGCTCGCCAACGAGTCCGTCTGCATCGGCCCCGGCCCTTCCGACAAGAGTTACCTCAACGTACCTTCGGTGATTGCCGCAGCCGAGGTCACCGATGCCGAGGCCATCCACCCTGGCTACGGCTTTCTGAGTGAAAACGCCGATTTCGCCGAGCGCGTGGAGAAAAGCGGCTTCGTGTTCATCGGACCGCGCCCCGAAACCATTCGGCTGATGGGCGACAAGGTCGCCGCCAAGGCCGCCATGAAGGCCGCCGGCGTGCCCTGCGTGCCGGGCTCGGACGGGGCGCTTCCCGATGACGAGAATGAAATCCGCCGGCTGGGCCGCGAGGTCGGCTATCCGGTCATCATCAAGGCCGCCGGTGGCGGCGGTGGACGCGGCATGCGCGTGGTGCATACCGAGGCCAACCTCATCAGCTCGGTGAACCTCACCCGCGCCGAGGCCAGCAAGGCCTTCGGCAATCCCATGCTGTATATGGAGAAGTTCCTGGAGACGCCGCGCCACATCGAGTTCCAGGTGCTGGCCGACGAGCACGGCAATGTCATTCACCTGGGCGAGCGTGACTGCTCGGTGCAGCGCCGCCACCAGAAGGTGATCGAGGAAGCGCCCGCTCCCGGCATCACGGAAAAGGTGCGCCGGCAGATGGGCGAGGTGGTGGTCAAGGCCTGCAAGCGCATCAATTATCGCGGCGTGGGCACCTTCGAGTTCCTGATGGATACCCGCGACGGCAAGTTCTACTTCATCGAGATGAATACCCGCGTGCAGGTCGAGCATCCGGTCACCGAGATGATCACCGGCATCGACATCGTCAAGGAACAGATCCGCATTGCCGCTGGCCTGCCGCTCTCGGTGCGCCAGGATGATGTGCGCTTTCAGGGCCATGCCATCGAATGCCGCATCAATGCCGAGGACCCGGAGAAGTTCGTCCCCTCGCCGGGGCGCATCACTGGCTATCATACGCCGGGAGGGCCGGGCATCCGGGTGGATTCGCATATCTATGCCGGCTACTCGGTCCCGCCCTACTATGATTCCATGATCGGCAAGCTCATTGCCCACGGCAAGGATCGCAACGAGGCCCTGGCACGGATGCGCAGCGCCCTGCAGGAACTCGTGGTAGACGGCATCAAGACCACCATCCCCCTGCATCGTCGCATTCTGAACGAAACCGGCTATATTCAGGGAGGAGTGAACATCCACTACCTGGAAGGATTGCTGTCCCTGTGAGCGCAACAGAGGGTCCGCGGCAGTGGCTCCAGCTCCGGCTGGAGATCGGCAAGGCAGAACAGGAGGCGCTGGAAGGCGCCCTGTTTGACTGCGGCGCCCTGGCGGTGAGTCTTGAGGACGCCGGTGACGAGCCGGTGTTCGAGGAGGGTGAGACCTGGACCCGCGGCATTCTCGTGGCCCTGTTTGATCCGGCGGAGCACCAGCAAGCCGAGGTGCTTGCCTGCCTGCGGGAAGCCATCCCCGGTTTCGAGGGCACACCGAGCTTTGAGATCCTGCAGGAACAGGACTGGGTGGCCCTGACCCAGGCGCAGTTTCAGCCAAGGCAATTTGGCAAGCGGCTCTGGGTGCTGCCGACCTGGTCGGATGCGCCCGCCAATGCAGAGATCCTGCTGCGCCTGGACCCGGGGCAGGCCTTCGGTACCGGCGCCCATCCGACCACCACGCTTTGCCTGGAGTGGCTGGATCAGCAGGTACAAGGTGGCGAGCTGGTCCTTGATTACGGCTGTGGCTCGGGGATTCTCGCCATTGCCGCCCTGCTCCTGGGCGCAAAAGAAGCCTTTGGGGTGGACACCGATCCGGTGGCACTGGAAGTGGCGCGGGAAAACGCGCGCATGAATGGCGTTGAAGACCGGCTCTGGCTGGGCCTGCCGGCGGAATTCATGGCACAACATGGCAACCTGGAGCCGGACCTGCTGGTCGCCAACATCCTGGCAGGCCCCCTGCGCGAACTGGCGCCCGAACTCGCCAGCCACTGCCGCCCGGGCGGACAACTCGCGCTGTCGGGTATCCTCGCCGAACAGGCTGACTGGGTCGCCGCCGCGTATGAAAAAAGCTTTGCCTTGGTCCCGCCCGTCCAGCAGGAAGAGTGGATCCGGCTGGAAGGAACACGCAAGTCCTGAGAGTGTCGCATGGAAGTCAGTTGCCCCAGTGTCAGACGCTGTTTGCCGTTGAACTCTGGCCATGAGTATCCCTGAAGATCCCGCTCCTCTGGTGAGCTCGGTCCTATATTGCTACCCTACTGGGTATGCACACCTGCTGGTGACTATCACCGGCAATTTCAGCCCTGCTTAGTTCGCCAAAGACCAGTCAGAGGCAGTCAGACATGCTCAATATCATCGAACTGTCCACCGAAGATGCGGATAACCGGACGCCCAGCCTCGCGGAATGCGTCCAGCAGGCCATCGCCCGTTATCTGGCTGATCTTGGCGAGACGACACCGAGCAATCTCTACGCCCTGACCCTGCAGGAAGTCGAGCGCCCCCTGCTGTTGGAAGTGCTGCGCCGCTGCAATGGTCATCGTGGCATGGCGGCGCAGTGGCTCGGCATCAACCGCAACACCCTGCGCAAGAAGCTGCAGGAACACGGCCTGGACGACAGCGATCTGCATATGCCCGAGCAAATCCCCTAGCGCCGGAACGCCGGGCCGGCTTGCCCCCCTGCCCACTTCGCAATAAACTTCCCGTTTTGCCCGCGCCCCTGCGGGCGTTTGCTTTTTACTGGAAGAACAATGGCTGAGATCAAACGCGCGCTGATCAGCGTGTCCGACAAGACCGGCGTGGTCGAACTTGCCCGCGCCCTGCAGGGTTTCGGGGTCGAGATCCTGAGCACCGGCGGCACTGCGAAGCTGCTGAATGATGCCGGCATTCCGGTCATCGAGGTGGCCGATTACACCGGCTCGCCGGAGATGATGGATGGCCGGCTCAAGACCCTGCACCCGAAGATCCATGGCGGCCTGCTTGGCCGGCGCGATCTGCCCGAGCACGTGGCGCAGATGGCCGAGCACGATATCCCCAACATCGACCTGCTGGTGGTCAATCTCTATCCCTTCGAGGCCACCATCGCCAAACCGGACTGCACCCTGGCGGAAGCCATCGAGCAGATCGACATCGGCGGACCCACCATGCTGCGCGCGGCGGCCAAGAATCATCAGGCCGTGACCGTGGTGGTGGACGCCAGCGACTACGCGCGCGTGCTCGAGGAGATGCGCAAATCGGGTGGCGGCGTCGGCGCGGCCCTGCGCTTCGAGCTGGCGCGCAAGGTGTTTGAGCACACCGCCCATTATGACGGCGCCATCGCCAATTATCTCGGCACCATCCGCAACGATGGCAGCGCGGACAAGTTCCCGCATACCCTGAACCTGCAGTTCGAGCGGGTGCAGGCCATGCGCTACGGCGAAAATCCGCATCAGGACGCCGCCTTCTACCGCGAGGCGTCCTACGACGGCCCAAGCATCGCCAATGCCGATCAGCGCCAGGGCAAGGAACTCTCCTACAACAACGTCGCCGATCTCGACGCCGCCCTGGCCCTGGTGCAGGAGTTCGAGGAACCGGCCTGCGCCATCATCAAGCACGCCAATCCCTGCGGCGCGGCCACTGGCAAGGATCTTGCGGAGGCCTATGAACGCGCCTTCGCCGGCGACCCGGTGTCCGCCTTCGGCGGCATCATCGCCTTCAACCGGCCGCTCGATGGCGCCACCGCCGAGGGTTTGCTGCGACAGTTCATGGAAGCCGTGATCGCGCCCGATATCAGCCCGGAGGCCGCCGCCATCCTCGGCAGCAAGAAGAATGTGCGGGTACTGGCCAGCGGCGCCATGCGGGCAGCCGGCAGCAATGGCTGGGACTTCAAACGGGTGCGCGGCGGGATGCTGGTGCAGGAAATGGACCTGCGCCGGCTTTGTGATGCCGACATTCAGGTCGTCACCGAACGCCAGCCGACCGCCGAGGAACTGGAAGACCTGCGCTTTGCCTGGGCGGTGGTCAAGCACGTGCGCTCCAATGCCATTGTCTACGCCAGGGGTGGTCAGACGCTAGGAATCGGCGCGGGACAGATGAGCCGGGTGGATGCCGCCCGCTTTGGCGCCCTGAAGGCCCAGGATGCCGGTCATGAACTCGCTGGCTGCGCCCTGGCTTCGGACGCCTTCTTTCCCTTCCGCGATGGCGTGGATGCCGCCGCCAAGGCCGGGGTCAAGGCCATCATCCAGCCCGGCGGCTCAATCCGCGACGAGGAAGTGATCCAGGCAGCCAACGAACACGGCATTGCCATGGTCTTTACCGGCGTTCGCCACTTCAAGCACTGAAATCCGATCTTTCAACTCTCTGCGCCCGGCCTCCGCCGGGCGTTTTTCCTGCACGTCAGCCCTGTATCCGCCACTGTCCCAAGCCGTATTTACAAGCTGGATCACGCACGCTAAAAGTGAATGATAACGCGCATGATCTTAATGAGGATTAGTCCGTGCTGGAAAAGCAACCGTCCCGCAGTGAGCAAATGCTTCTTTTCGCACGTAATTTCGTCAAGCATCCCAAGATGCTCGGCTCATTCATCCCCAGTTCGAATTTTTTGATCAACAAGATTCTCGAGCCCGTGGACTGGGCGCGCATGCGTGTGATGGTAGAATATGGGCCCGGGGTGGGAAACATCAGCGCGGAGGTTCTCCGGCGCATGCGGCCCGATGCCCAACTGATCGTGATCGAGACCAATCCGGACTTCGTCCGCTATCTGCAGACGGCCTTCCCGGACCCACGCCTGAAGGTGGTGCATGGTTCGGCCGCGGACACGCCTGAGATTCTGGCGCGTTTTGGCCACCAGCAGGCGGATTATGTGATTTCCGGCATTCCCTTCAGCACCATGCCGCGCGAAGTGCGCGAAAACATCGTGTACACGACACATGCCGTGCTGGCGCCGGGGGGCTGCTTCCTGGTGTATCAGTTCTCGCCCAAGGTGCTGCAGGATCTTGAGCGCACCTTCGCCTGCGTGCAACGCAGTTTCGAGCCCTTCAACATCCCGCCGGCGCATCTCTTTTTCTGCGAACCAAAGACCCTGAGCGCCTGAACGATCGTTGAGGCGCGGGCACCCTGTCCGCTCTGTCAGGCCCCCGGCGGCTGCTCCAGGGCCGCCAGCGCCAGCAGATATATCATCATGGCGCTGTTCTCGGCATCCGGGCTGGGCAGCACCGCGACATCATGCGCAATCACCATGTGCGCCAGCGCCCGGTGAATGTCCATCGGTTGCTGATGGAAACGGGCGGTATAGAGATCGCCCTCGATGATGTAAATCACCTTGGCATATTGTTCGCGCAGTTTCGCGACCTTGCCCCAGATGCTCTTGTCGACCACGCTCAAAATCAGATCGGTGGATGACTTGCGCTCGATGGCCACGCCATTGGGCAATATGTAGTCCCCGACCTCCATCTCCTCGAATGCCAGGCTCAGGCCCTCGATGGCTTCCAGGCTCTTGATGATCTTGCCGCGCTCGCGGGTATCGACACGGATGCTGAATTCAGGCGTGCTCATTTTGTCTCCGATGCTGGGGGCTCCGGGGCCGCCGGGGCGGCCCTGAGCGCAGTGTGCCGCCAGATCAGACCTTGCGGTAGATCTCGGCGCCGGTTTTCACGAACTCCACCGCCTTGGTCTCCATGCCCTTTTGCAGAGCCTCGGCCTCGGCCACGCCCTGGCTGGCAGCGAAATCGCGCACGTCCTGGGTGATCTTCATGGAGCAGAAGTGCGGGCCGCACATGGAACAGAAATGCGCCACCTTGGCGCCCTCCTGCGGCAGGGTGGCGTCATGGAACTCACGCGCCTTCTCGGGATCGAGCCCCAGATTGAACTGATCTTCCCAGCGGAACTCGAAGCGCGCCTTGGAGAGCGCGTTGTCGCGGATCTGCGCGCCGGGGTGTCCCTTGGCGAGATCGGCGGCGTGGGCGGCGAGCTTGTAGGTGATCACGCCTTCGCGCACGTCGTTTTTATCGGGCAAGCCCAGGTGCTCCTTGGGCGTGACGTAGCAGAGCATGGCGGTGCCGTACCAGCCGATCATGGCCGCGCCAATCGCGCTGGTGATGTGGTCATAGCCGGGCGCGATGTCGGTGGTCAGTGGCCCGAGCGTATAGAAAGGCGCTTCCTCGCAGTGCTCGAGCTGCTTGGTCATGTTCTCGTGGATCATGTGCATGGGCACGTGGCCCGGCCCCTCGATCATGACCTGCACGTCGTGCTGCCAGGCGATCCTGGTCAGCTCACCCAGCGTTTCCAGCTCGCCGAACTGGGCGGCGTCATTGGCATCGGCAATCGAGCCGGGCCGCAGGCCATCACCCAGCGAGAAGCTCACGTCATAGGCCTTCATGATCTCGCAGATTTCGGCGAAATGGGTGTAGAGGAAATTCTCCTGGTGATGCGCGAGACACCACTTGGCCATGATCGAGCCACCACGCGAGACGATGCCGGTCACGCGCTTGGCGGTCAGGGGCACGTAACGCAGCAGCACGCCGGCATGGATGGTGAAGTAGTCCACGCCCTGCTCGGCCTGCTCGATGAGCGTGTCGCGGAACAGCTCCCAGGTCAGGTCCTCGGCCTTGCCGTTGACCTTCTCAAGCGCCTGATAGATGGGCACGGTGCCGATCGGCACCGGCGAATTGCGGATGATCCACTCGCGCGTCTCGTGGATGTTCTTGCCGGTGGAAAGATCCATCACCGTGTCCGTGCCCCAGCGGATGGCCCAGACCAGCTTCTCGACCTCTTCCTCGATGCTCGATCCCACCGCCGAGTTGCCGATGTTGGCGTTGATTTTCACCAGGAAGTTGCGGCCGATGATCATCGGTTCGAGTTCGGTGTGATTGATGTTGGCCGGAATGATGGCGCGCCCGCGGGCGATCTCGTCGCGCACGAACTCGGGCGTGATCACTTTGGGGATGCTCGCGCCCCAGGGATTGCCGGCGTGCTGCTTCAAAAGCTCCGGCGCGGTCGCCGCCAGGGCCTCCATGCGCTGGTTCTCGCGGATGGCGACGTACTCCATCTCGGGCGTGATGATGCCCTGGCGGGCATAGTGCATCTGCGTGACATTGGCACCAGCCCTGGCGCGGCGCACCGGATGCGCGCGGCTCAGGCGCAGGGCGGCCAGGGCCGGATCTTCCAGCCGACTGCGGCCGTAATCGGAGCTGATGCCGGGCAGAACCTCGGTATCGTTGCGCGCCTCGATCCAGCTCGCGCGCACGGCTTCGAGCCCCTGGCGCACATCGACGCGGGCATCGGGATCGGTATAGGGGCCGCTTGGGTCATACACGGTGATGGCGGGGTTGGGCTCATCCGCCGTCCCCTGGGCGCCATGTCCGGCGCGGGTCGGGTTCTGCGCGATTTCGCGCATGGGCACGCGTATGTCGGGATGGATGCTGCCGGGGACATAGACCTTGCGCGAGCCCGGCATCGGGCCGGTACTGATGGCGTGAAGCTTCTGATCGTCGACCTGGAGATAATTGGGTTGCGTGGCCATCGCGGCCTCCTTCTGAATGGATAAGCAGGGATGCCGGCGAGCCAGGATACTGGACCGTTTCCCTCCGCCGGCATGACCCGGATCAGGTTCAAAGGGTCGGCTCGCGCCTCTCAGCCCCAAAGAGCTCCCCTAACGTACCCGACAAAGTATCCAAGCGGGCGGAGGCTGTCAACCGCGATCAGGAAAGGGCAAGAGCTTCAGAGTCCAGGCCAGGGCGCCGCGGTTGGCGTCCACCACGGCCATGCCGTTCGCGCCCACCGCCTGCGCGGCCTGCGGCTGTGCCAGCCAGTCCTGCAAGCGTCTTTGCAGGGCCTGGGCATCCGGGACCTCGATACCGGCATCGGCCGCAAGCAGCTTGGCGCGGATCTCGCGAAAGTTGTGCATGTAGGGACCGAAGCTGACCGGCTTGCCCAGGGCCGCGGGCTCCAGCACGTTATGCCCGCCCACGGGCACGAAGCTGCCACCCACAGTCACCACGTCGGCTGCGGCATAAAAACCGGACAGCTCGCCCAGGGTATCGCCCAGCAGCACGGCATGATGCGATTGCGGGACCTCCTTGCGGCCATGGCGCACGAAGGACAGGCCGCGTGCTTCGATCAGCGCCGCCACGGCCTCGAAGCGCTGCGGATGGCGCGGCACCAGCACCAGCAGCAGATCCGGAAAACGGGTACGCAAGCCGTCCAGCACATCCAGAGCCAGCGCCTCCTCGCCCTCATGGGTGGAGCCGAACACCCAGACCTGTCGTCCGCCCCAGGCCCGGCGCAGGGCGCGGCCCTGCACGAAGGACTCGCTCTGGTCCGGCAGGTCGAACTTGAGATTGCCGGTGACGTAGACATTCCCGGCGCCCAGGGCGCGGAAACGGGCGGCATCATCCTCGCTCTGGGCGGCAATCAGGGCCAGATCCCTGAGCGCCGGGCCGATCAACTTGATAAAGCGCCGATAGCCCTTGGACGAACGGTCCGACAAGCGCGCGTTCACCAGCGCCATCGGCACCCGCAGGCAGGCCGCCGCATGATAGAGGTTGGGCCAGACCTCGGTCTCCATGACGATGCCGAGCAGCGGGCGGTTGCGCTTCAAAAAGCGCCTGACGGCAAAGGGCAGGTCATAGGGGGCATAGACGTGCCGCACCAAACCCTTGAGCCGCTGCTGCACGACTTCGGCGCCGGTGGGCGTGACGGTCGTCATCAGGATGGGATGCTCCGGGTAGCGCGCCCGCAGCGCCTGCACCAGCGGGACCGCCGCCAGGGACTCGCCGACGCTCACGGCATGCACCCAGATGGGTGGCTCACTGGCACGCGGCACGAAACCGAAGCGCTGCCACCAGCGGTCGCGGTAGCGGCGGTCCAGCAGCGCCCGGCCGGCAAGATAGATCAGCAGCAGGGGGGTGATCAGGCGCAGCAGCCAGGCGTAGGGGGTGCGGTTCACGCGGGCAAGATCACTTATTCGACAAGAAAAATGGTTTCGATGCCCAAAATACTGGCCGAACGCGCGAGCTGCTCATCGGCGGTCACCAGCGGCAGGCTCTCGAAAGCCGCAGTCGCCAGATGCAAGGCATCCAGCGTACGCAGTGGCAAGTCAAAGCGCCCGATCCACTCCCGGGCCAGGCGGTAATGCGCGGAACGGAGACTCAGGCGTGAGAAGATGCCATCCTCGACATGGCGGAGGAACAAGGTCGCAATGCGTTGCGCGCCAGATGGGGTCAGAGCATGCTCCCGTACCTTGCGAGCCAGGGCGGAATGCAGCTCGACCTCCACAGCTTCGCTGATCACCCGCTGCGATTGCGCCTGCAGTATCTGTTGCACCCGCGCGCTGAGCGGTTCCGGATAGTAGTAGGGCACGAGCGCGCTGGTATCCAGATAGATCAATAGCGCTCCTCCGCCCGATTGCGCTGCAACGCGGTCCGCAGACTTTCTCCCTGGATTTCCAGGGATTCCCGGAAAGCACTCAGATCCGGCACTGCCGGTCGCCCGGACAGGGGTGGCAGGATGCGGGCTACGGCCTTGCCTCGTCGCGTGATGATGACCTCTTCCCCACTGGCAACCTGTTCCAGCATGGTTCGGAAATGCTCACGCGCCTCCTTGATACTGGTTTCCATATCAGCTCCTTATGTACATATTCATTGTACACCCAAGGGGCTGGACAAACCACTTATTGATAGCGCATGTGCTGCCCGCCCACCAAAGCTCATGTCCTCAGCCCGATATCAAGGTGCCATGAGGAATGGTGTATTTGACCCAGGCGGAAAGCTACGTTAACGTATTCATTTACATATTTATTCACAAAAGGAGGTAAGCATGAGCATCGACACCTCTGATATCGTGCCTTTCAGCCAAGTGCGCTCTCGATTGACGGAGCTTGCCGAAGCCGCAAAGTCTGGCCGGGAAAAGATCGTGACCCGCAATGGCGAGGCATACGTCGCCCTGATCGATGCCAGCCGTCTGGATTATTACCATCGGCTCGAACGAGAGCACATCCATTTACTATTACTGCAGGAAGTCAGCACCGCGTTGACGGACATACAGGCAGGGCGGCTAAGCAGCATAGAGTCGCTGCGTGCCAAATACGGGCGTGAATGATGGGAAGCCAGGTCACCATTCACGTCACCCGTAACCTGGAGACGAATCTCGAGCAAATCAGAACCTTCCTGCTTGAAAAAGACTTGCCCAAAAGGTTCGACCACCTGCTGGACCTGCTTTTTGAGCAGCTGGTACCCAATCTGGAGAGGTTTCCTAGAATGGGTCGCGACTTCCTGGCCCACGAACCGCTCTCCGTCGAGGGTCTGGCAAGGTTGCGCGGTCTGGTTGCCAGTTTTCCAGTCGATGAGATCAGGGAATACCCCTTCGACGATTATTTGCTTCTTTACGCCTTGCGCGGCCACGACCTATACCTGTTATCCCTCAAGCATCATCGCCAGTTGTCCTTCGATTTCCAGGCTTTCTGGCGCTAGGCCCCTCCCCGTATTCTGCGGATGATGTCGCTGGAGCTCAGGTTTTCGAGCAAGGGTATGATCACCACCCGGCCATTCCAGTTCCGCATTTCCTGGGCACCCACGACCTGATCCTCGGCATAGTTGCCGCCCTTGACCAGAATGTCCGGTTTCAGGGCGCGAATGAGGCTGGTCGGGGTTTCCTCATCAAAGACAATGACGGCGTCCACCGAGGCGAGCGCCGCCAGCAAATGGGCCCGGTCATCCTGATGCAGGATGGGCCGCCCCTCGCCTTTCAGCGTTCGCACCCAGGTATCGCTGTTCAGCCCCACGATCAGGCGATGCCCTTCCTGCCGCGCCCGCTGCAGCAGCAGCACGTGCCCTGCATGCAGCAGATCAAAGCAGCCATTGGTGAAGACGATCCGCTCGCCTTTGGCACGCCACTCCTCCACCTGTCTTTGCAGTTGTTCCAGCGTATACAGCTTGCTCGAATGCTCGAGACTCTGCTCGACACGCAGGGCCTGGACCAGTTCCGCGCGGGTGATCGGCACCGTGCCCACCTTGCCGACCACCACGCCGGCCGCGATATTAGCCAGATGCAGGGCATCGACCCGGCCAAGCCCCGCCAGCAGGCCGGCCATGGTCGTGGAGATCAGGGTGTCGCCCGCGCCCGAGACGTCGAAGACATCCCGGGCCTGAGCCGGGACATGCACGGCGCCATCGGGCTGCAACAGGCTTGCCCCCTCCTCGCCGCGAGTCGCAATCAGAAAATCGAGCCCCAGATCCATCCTGAGGCGATCGCCGGCTTGCAGCAGCGTCTCCTTGTCCTGGACCGCAACACCGGTGATTTCCGACAGCTCCTTGAGATTGGGGGTCAGGGCCGTGGCACCCCGGTATTTGCCATAATCCTGCCCCTTGGGGTCCACCAGCACGGGAAGGCCCCGTGCACGGGCAAGATCGATCACCTCGCGGCAGACATGCTGGCTCAGCACGCCCTTGGCATAATCGGAGATGATCACGCCGTCTGTATTGGCCATTTGTTCTGCGATGCGGCCGAGCAGGATCGCCTCGGCGGCACTTGCAACCGGATGGCATTCTTCCTTGTCGAAGCGGATCATCTGCTGGTGGCCGCCAATGATGCGCGTCTTGGTGATGGTGGGCCGATCGTCGAGCACCACGACACCTTGGGTATTCACGCCCTCGGATTCCAGCAGGCGGATCAGCATGCGGCGTTCCTGATCATCGCCGACATAGCCCGCGAGACTAACGCGCAGGCCCAGGCGGGCCAGATTCAAAGCGACGTTGCCCGCGCCACCGGCGGCCTCCGTCTCGCGTTTCAGCTTGACCACAGGTACCGGCGCTTCGGGTGAGATGCGTTGCACCTCGCCCCAGATATAGCGATCGAGCAGCAGATCGCCCACCACCAGTACCCGCCGGTGTTCAAAACCGCTATCGACCACCTTCAGCACGGATTCGTAATCGGCAAACATGTTATCTCCCACCTACGCCGATACGGCGCCTTGCGCCAGCTTTATTGCGCCTGGGCATCCATCCAGCGGACATATTGCATCACACCCTCCTGGACGGGATGAAAACTGTCCTGATAACCGGCTGCGCGCAGGGCCGAGATGCTGGCCTGGGTAAAACTCTGATATTTGCCATGCAGGGCGACAGGCATGGGAATGTATTCGATGATTTTTTCCTGCTGCAGGGCCTGCAATTCGCGCGACCCGCTCGAAGGATTTCTGAGCGCATCGACCGCGTTGACTACCGCTACCGCCACTTCATTGAAACTCTGTGCCTGGCCGGTGCCCAGGTTGAATATACCCGACAGGTCCGGCCTCTCCAGAAAGTGGAAGTTGACCTTCACCACATCGTCAATGTAGACGAAATCCCGGCGCTGCTCGCCATCGGCGTAGCCATCGCTGCCCTGGAACAGGCGCACCCGCCCGTGCTCACGCATCTGGTTGAAAAAATGAAAGGCCACCGAGGCCATGCGGCCCTTGTGCTGCTCGCGGGGGCCGTAAACGTTGAAGTATCGAAAGCCCACAATGGGCGCAGTGGCCACTGGCAGCACACGGCGCACGAACTGATCGAACTGGAACTTGCTGTAGCCGTACACGTTCAGCGGCGCCTCGTGCTCACGCCGTTCCTCGAATATCCTTCCCGCGCCATAGACCGAGGCACTGGAGGCATACAGCAGCGGCACACGTTGCGCCTGACACCAGGCCAGCAGGGTCTTGGAGTACTCATAGTTGTTGTTCATCATGTAGCGGCCGTCCGGCTCCATGGTGTCGGAGCAGGCCCCTTCGTGAAACACCGCCGCAGCATTGGGCAGCTTTCCCTTCTCCAGCCATTGCAGGAAAAGGTCCTTGTCGACGTAGTCGCTGATTTCGCAGTCCATCAGGTTGCGGAATTTGTCCCCGCTGCTCAGATCATCCACCACCAGGATGTCGCGTTCACCGCGCGCGTTCAGACCCTTGACGATATTGGCCCCGATGAAACCGGCTCCGCCTGTGACTATGTACATGGAATATCCTTGCTATTGCTGAAGAAAAGCCAGAATTGCCCTCAATGCCTCGCGCTACAACCCGTTGCCGGGACTATGGCAAGACCGGAAATCACTCACTCCCGGCGTAGCAAACGATCCGTGATCCAACTGAAGCTGAAGCGGGGCCGGAAAGCGCGCATCAGGGCCTCGCGATCATACACGGTATTGACCCAAGTCATGAAATCGACCTCGGGATGGCGCGTTTGGTACTGGAGATAGGCATCAAAAAAGTGATCCAGAATGCCGGTATTGGCCTGCCGGATATGGCCAAAGGGCCAGAGCCGCAGTTGCCGCATTGCCAGCTCCAGTGGCACGCCCTCGTGCAGATGCAGATAGAGCACGCTCAGAAAGCCGGCCCGGTCCGCGCCGGACTTGCAATGAAACAGGACCGGATGATCCAGGCTCTGAAAAAACTGCTGAAGTCGGTTCAGGTCCTCGCGGGTCGGCAGGTCACGCGAGCCGAAACCGTGCAGGGACTCCATCCGCAGCCCCAGCCGATCACAGACATCGGCCTCCAGGCGCATGTGTGCCTCATGCCAGCCGCTACCGCGAATGCTGACCACGCTGCGTAGACCATGCCGGCGTGACCACTTCTGAATCTGCCGGGGTGAAGGCTGGGCGGAGCGAAAGGCATGCTGACCAAAGCGATGCAGATTGGCGTAGAAAAGGCTGCGAAAGATGCCGTGATCCACAAAGAAAACGCGCAGATGGGCACGCAGACGCTGCACAACGGATAGGGGTTTGAGTTCAGGTCTGATGGACATGTACCTAGTTTACGCGAACTTGCTTGAGCGCTGCCATGGCCGCTTCGGGCATAAGGCTCGCCTGACAGGCAACCAGACCCTCGGCAGTCCGGGGCTGATTGCAGTGGCGCTTGAGACAGGGCGCACAGGGGGTGGCCCCCGCCAGCACATGCTGGGAAAGGCCCATCACACCGGTGCGCACAGGATCAGTCGGGCCGTACAGAGATACACCAGGCACATCCAGGGCGGCGGCCAGATGCGCCAGGCCGGTATCCACGCCAACGAACCCTTCAGCGCGAACCAGCAACCAGGCCAGCCTGTGCAGATCCAGACTCGGGAGGACCATCACGCTACCAGGATTCACCTGCTGGATCCGTTGGGCGCGCGCCTGCTCGGCTGCATTGCCCCAGGGCAGGAGTAAGCGCAAACCTTCCTGGGCACAAAGCCGGGCCAGTTGCTGCCAGTACGGCTCTGGCCAGTGTTTGGTGTCCCAAGTCGTGCCATGCAGGCCCACAATGAAGGGCTCACCAACAAAGCCTGCCAGATCTTCCCGCTGCCCGGCGCGCAACTGCCTCCGGAAGGCACCCAGACCATAGTCCAGCGGCAAGTCATCCAGGGAGTAGTCAAATACCTGCGCCAGAAGCTGCCGGTTCCGCGTAATGGCATGCTCATGGCGCTCGACAGCAAAGCCGCGCTGGTAGAATCGGCTGGCCAGCGACTCGCGGGCACTGGAAGCATCGAGCCCGAACACCGGCACTCCGGCCAGACGCGCCAGCACCGCACTCTTGACCAGCCCTTGGGCATCGACAACATACGTGTAATCTTGGGCGCCGAGGGTTCTGCGCAGTTGCAAAAGCATGGAAGGGGCACCCCACCAGGTTTTCTTGAGTCGGCGCAAGCCGACAGGAATTACATGCCGCACCACCGGGTGCCAGGCAGGGATCTCGGCGAAAGCCGGTTCCACCAGCCAGTCCACCTGTTGCCCCGGCATCCGGCGGTGCAGATCGGTCAAGGCCGGCAGAAGGTGCAAGACATCGCCAAGCGAGGAGAGCTTAACGAGCAGCACGTTCATCAGTCTGTTGATTCTGCATTTCCAAGGCCTTGGCGTATTTCATGAAGGAACCCAAGGCCGAGGTAAGCGCGATGGCTGCACCTTCCGTACCATCCAGGAAACCCAATCGCGCCACATACCCTTTGAGAAAAGCTGCCGCAGCATGGGCCAGCGGTTCGTGGGCGCGCACTCGGCGGCCGCAGGCCAGCAGCCTGGCGGCATTCAGATCGGAATAGTGATCGAGTTTGGCCAGCATCGCTTTGTAGTTCTCAAAGGAATAATGGGCCAGCGGAGCGTTCAGATCTGCCACGCGGCCAGAAGTCTCCCAACGCTCGTGTACGAGATCAGGTGTGAAATGCCCTTGCCGCCTATTTACCAATCGAAGTACCCGATCGCGGCCCCAATCGCCGAATTGGATGTGCTTGTCATGAAGATAGTTGCGCCGGGGCAGCCGGAAACCCGCCGGCAAGGACTTATCTGCAAGTGCCTTCCGTATTGTGGACAAAGATTCTGGTAATAAAATTTCATCAGCATCCATCACCAGAACCCAATCATGACGTGCTTGTTCCACCGCGAACTGTTTCTGCAAGCCGAAGCCCGGCCACTCGCGCTGAAATACGCGTGCTCCCAAGTTCCTTGCAATCGACACTGTACCGTCGCAACTGCCAGAATCCACCACAACAATGTCCCGTGACAAAGAGAGTATGCTACGAAGGCCAGATCCAATTTGTTTCTCTTCATTAAAAGCAATCAGAACTATACTTATATTAGGAGCTTCAAATCCCGTCATAGAAGAACCAGGCCAAAATGAGGAGTAAAAATTTATCCAACATCAAAAATCCACCAATCAAAATAACACAAGCTGTGACAATATAATTAGGAGCCAAACAAAACTATGCAGAGTCTGAAGTAACCGCGACTGAGGCGGGGAGAGACATAACTAGCCCCAAGCCCAGAACAGAAGCAAAATCCCACATCGATGTAGCTGCGAGCACGCCAGCAACGGTGAAATGAAAGTAGTAACTCAGCTTAAACCAACCCAGTGAGCTACCCCTGGATTTCCAAGCATCTTTGAACAAAGACAAGTTAAAGATCAAAAAAACTAGTAGTCCGATCAGACCAAGAGCTGAAAAATAGGCCAGCAAATTGCTATGCGGGTTATCAAAAGGAACGCCACCAGTTTGTGGGATGGCACCGGCACGTTGCAGATTCTCCATTTCCTCCCCATAGTCTCCCGTGCCAACCCCAAATAAGGGATTATTCATCCCCATTACAAATGCACCATCCCACATCACGAACCTAAGTCCAATACTTGATACAGGATTTCCGCGCATGTACTCCTTAACATCATCGACACCAACCTTGAATCTCGACTCGACCTGAGGAGAAAGCCCGATTGCAATCATCGCAAGCAAACCAGTGGCTGCCGCATAAAGTCGCATTTTATTAGGGAATAATATCCACACGGAGAGTGGCAAAGCCAACAAGAACAAAACCTGCCCTATACGCCCGCCTGTCATAGCCAACTGGGCAAAGAAGATTACGGCTAAAGCTATCGAATGTTTTCTTTGCAGAAGATCTGGAGTTTTAATCTCAAACAAAAGCCATATCAGAATGAAGCTCAAATAAAGCCCAAGTGTACCATGATGAGGATATCCGATAGGCCCGAGTTCAGGATTCATGGGGCGCCAAGGAAACAAGTGAAGAATCTGCAACAGCCCGACCGCTGCGTTAAGAAGCCAGCCTAAGAGCAGAAACATTACAAACTTACGCAACAGCATCCTGTTCCAAGGCAACGTTATTCCCAGCAAAGCATACAAAAAGAAATGCAGCTTTGAAACCAGTTCAAAACCTCTAGGCAGATCCTCAGTCCAAAACAGACCAGCGAGATTAACAACAATGAGGAAAAGTACTGGGATTGCCCATTCGCACCCAAATATAGCACCCCTTCTTCTCCAGAACCCAGACCACAGATAAGCTGCAAAGAAAATCCCACCAAATATACTGGAAGCCGCCGTTGAAATAGGGATAGATGCAGCGGTCAGAAAAAGAGCGTAAAACGGCGCTTCAATACGAAGCTCTTCAATCTTCATAGCAGGACAACCCGCGGACAGCCAAACAGGAATCAGATTTCTTAGTGTTGCTCAGCAGAAAGTCGTTGTTTCCGGATCTCTCCGGGTGCCAGATATGAAAGCACATCGCAGAAAAAGGCGGGTGTTGCGATTGTATCCCAGCCTTGAGCAGGCGAATAGAAAAGTCACCATCCTCTCCTCCGTAACTGGTGAAGCTTTCTTCAAATCCATTGACCCTGAATACATCGCTATACCAGACAGCCATGTTGCAACCATAAACTGAGCCAATGCGATTCTGGCTAGCAAGGGCTAAACCTGGAATATGTATGAACCTGCGAGGTCTATTTATGTACCCTTTCTTCCACAAAGCCAACCAGTGTCCAGCCCCTTTACGGACATCATCCCAGCCAACGCCCGCACGTTTACCTTTCTTGGTGATGAGAATACGTTTCGCGGCTGTCCAGTAACCTCTACGCGCAAGAATGGCGTGGTCCTGAATATACGTAGGAGATGGGATACAATCTCCATCCATGAATATCAAGTAGTCACCACTCGACTTTCTAATCCCCACGTTTCTAATGGCAGCCAGCCGGAATCCGCGATCCTCATGCCAAACATGATGCAGTGGGAATGGCATAGCGAAGTTTTTAATCAGTTCAGCTGTTTCTGGTCCAGAACCATCATCTGCTACAATCACTTCAAAAGGCTTTAATGTTTGATCACGCAACCCGCAGAGAACCTGCTCCAGTGCCTCTGGCCAATTGTAAGTACTCACAATAACTGATATCTTCAGTTTCGATGTTTGGTCACAACCCCCAAAGCGGGTAAGCAGCTTATACATCATTGGAAGATCTTACTCCTTGGCGAGCCTCGACTCGGTCACTCCTCCTGATTTCATTGAGCATAACCTTTTTTTCCTCCAGGTTGTGCCGCGGATGCTCAGGATGCCACAGATGAATCACTTGACCTGCAAAGGGTAAATCTTGGCGAACGATATCAATCTTGCTTAGCCTGACGGCAAGATCAGAATCTTCCAATCCCCAACCCACATACGCTTCATCAAACCCTTTCACCTTCAGGACATCCTCATACCACATACCCATGTTGCAGCCACGAACTCCGCGCTCGCTTTTTTTTACATGAGCCGGAAATTCGGGTATGTGGAGCAATCTATGAGGGTGATTAAAAAATCCTCTCGCTCCTAATAGCAAAAGATGAAATTTGCTATCAATTGTTTCTGCGTTTATTTTCTCCACCCCTTTCGGCGTGGTTAGAATCCGTTTCCCTTGAGACCACCGGCCTTTGCGAGCATAACGAGCATGATCTTCTACAAAATGGTGTAGTGGCAGACAATCTCCATCCAAAAAGATCAGATACTCAGCTTGAGCAACCTCAATCGCTCGATTACGAATTGCAGCCAACCGGAAACCTTCATCAGGATGCCACACATGCTTCAAAAGAAAGGGAGCCGGAAACTGTTCCACCAGATTGCGCGTAGCTGGGCCAGAACCATCATCCGCAATGATTACTTCATCTGGTAGGCGAGACTGCATAGATAACGCTTTAAGCACTTCGTCCAGCGCTTCCGGGCGGTTATATGTTGAAATAACCACTGCTATGGATAGAAGTTTGTTACTGCTCATCAGATATCCTTGGAGGGACTATCAGATCCCGCACTTTGTCCGGTCTGGATCTATATTCACCACCCGTCTGACCACATAGCTGCGCTTGCCCTGTGACTCATAATAGACGCGCGAGAGCATCTCGCCCATGAGCCCGGTACTGAGCCACTGAAAGCCTGCGATGACAAACAGCACACCACCGATCAGCATGGGTCGCCCACCAATATCGGCACCGGTAAAGAGCTTGAGCATGAAGAGATAGCTGAGCATCAGCGTACCAAGCAGGAGAAACAGCAGGCCGATGGCACCGAAGAAGTGCATGGGACGCTGATTGAAGCGCATGAAGAATTTTACGAACAGCAGATCCACCACCACCCGCAGGGTGCGCGAGATGCCGTATTTGCTCTGGCCGGCCACGCGCGGATGGTGGCGCACTGGCACTTCGATGATGCGGTTGGTATAGGTCTGGGTCGCCAGCCAGGCCGGAATGAAGCGGTGCATCTCGCCATACAGGCGGATGGGCTTGAGGACATTGGCGCGATAGGCCTTCAGGGTGCAGCCGTAATCATGCAGGCGCACGCCGGTCATGCTGCCGATGAGCCAGTTGGCGATGCGCGAGGGGATCTTGCGCAGCACCAGGCCGTCCTGACGATTCTTGCGCCAGCCGGCGACCACGTCCATGTCGCGCTCATGCAGGAGCTTCACCAGCATGGGGATGTCGACGGGATCGTTCTGCAGGTCTCCGTCCAGCGTGACGATGATCTCGCCTTCGGCGGCGTCGATGCCGGCCTGCATGGCGGCCGTCTGGCCGAAATTGCGCTGCAGGTGGATGACCTTGTAGCGGGAGCCCAGGCGCTGGGCGCCAGCATCCAGAGCCTCGGCAGTGCCATCGAGGCTGCCGTCGTCCACCAGAATGGCCTCGAATTCCAGGCCTTGAAGCGCGTTTTCCAGGGCCGAGAAGAGGGCTTCGACGTTCTCCACTTCGTTGTAAAGTGGAATGACCAGAGAGAGAGCAAGTGTATTCATCAGGGTGCTTCGCTGAAGGTTTCGCGCGTAGCTTAGCAGATCACTCTGGCCTTGTCCGCTACGAATCAGGTGCACACAGGATCAGTTGCCGAGTATAATGAGCCAGGGTCACGATCAGGAGCCTATTGAAGCATGTCTATCCTCATACCCGGATCTCCTGGCGAACTGCTGGACAAGATCAGCATTCTCGAAATCAAGCTGGAACGCATTCCGGACCAGAGCAAACAAGCCAATGTCGCTAAGGAGCTGGACGCCCTGCGAGTTGTCCGGGCAGCGCAGATTCCAGATACACCCGAGACCCTCGAACTCTCAGAGGCCCTGAAGGCTGTCAACATGGCCCTCTGGGATATCGAGGATGCCATCCGCGATCACGAGCACCAACAGTGTTTTGACGAGGCATTCATACAGCTGGCGCGTAGCGTGTATATCACCAATGATCGCCGGGCCCGGCTCAAGCGCCAGATCAATGATCTTCTTCGCGCCGAGATCATCGAGGAGAAGAGCTATCATGCCTATTGATGCCAAGGCGCCAGACAAGATCCTCGTAGTGCGCATAGGTGCGGCCGGGGACATGGTGATGATCACCCCTGCCCTGCGCGCCATTCTGGACCACTTCCCCGACAGCGAAGTGGCCTTGCTGACCTCGGCCGATGGTAAACGGATGCTGACCGGCTTCGATGCGCGTGTCCGCACCTTTCATCTTTGTAATCGCAAGGACCCGCTTTATTTCTGGCACAAACACCGGACACTCCGCGAGGTGAGATCCGGCAACTATGGTGCGGTGTTCTGCTTTGAGAATAACCCGAAAATCCAGAACTTCTTCAAGGATTACTCCTGCCCGAAATACATGCTGCGCAAGGCCCGCGGTCACTCATCACAGCAATTGCTCGATGCGGTCATGGAAGCGCTTGGGGGACGGGTTACCCTGAATCGGGACAATTATCCCCTGCACTTGCCCGTCAGTACCCAGGCGAAGGCCGAGATGACTGAATATCTGCGGACGCAAGGAATTGATGACGATACCTTTTTGATTGGTCTGCACCCCACGTTCAGCGGTATCGACAATCCCTGGCAACGCCTCAAGCGTGGGCGCCACCATATCTGGCCGGCAGAGTACTTTGGCCGTCTGGGAAAGATGCTGGCCATGCATGGCCATGTGCAAGGCCGACCGGTCCAAGTGGTCGCAAATCTCCTGCCCTCAGAACAAAAGATCGGTCAGGCCGTGCGAGAAGCCAGCAATGGAGCCTTGCGACTGCTGATACCACCACCCAATATCGAGCGGTACAAAGCCTATCTACAACGCTGTGATCTGTTGGTGGTGCCGAATACTGGCCCCATGCACATGGCCGCGGCGGTGGGAACGCCTGTAGTCGCTCTGTATTCCAGCCAGTCCGTTGAGGACAACGCTCCATTTACAGCCTTTGAGAAGTTTTCTGTGCTTCGGGCCGAGGATACGAGCCAGCCGCATCTAGGCCTTGCCGCCATCAAGCCCGAAGCGGTTTTCGAAACCTGTCTGTTACAGATCCAGAAATCCGCCAAAAACAATCCGCGCTGAGCGGCCATTCGGGCCATCTCGGAGTTTTTTTGCTCACCAAGGCTTGCCGACGGGCGTGACGTGTCCATTCAGGGCCTGTGCCACGACCTCGGGCTGCAAATCCTCCATGCAACGATGATGCCGGCGTGGACACTCGCGCTTGCCGCAGGGGCTGCATTTGATGCCGGTGGAGAGCACCTGTGCCTGTGCGCCCAGCGGCGGGGTCATGGCCGGACTGCTGGAGCCGAACAGCCCCACCACCCGGCTGCCGACCGCGCCGGCCACGTGCATGAGCCCCGAGTCATTGCTGACCGTGACCTGCGCCAGCCCCAGCAGATCCAGCGCTTCGAGCAGGGTGGTCTTGCCACCGAGATCCACCACCTCGGGCACGGCCTCGGCAATGGCCTGGGTGATTTCCGCATCCTTGGGACTGCCGAATACCCAGACCGCCCAGCCCGCAGCGATTTCGCGCCGGGCGAGTTCGATGAAGTGGCGCAGGGGCCAGCGCTTGGCGGGCCCAAACTCGGCGCCGGGCGCCAGGGCCAGCAGCGGCCGGGTAGGCGTCGCAAGCCCCAGCCGCAGCAGGGTGCCGCGCTGGGCGATCGGGTCGAGCAGCAGTTGTGGCATGGGGAGATCACTAGGCACGGGCATGCGCGGGGGCAAGCCCAGCGCGGCAAAGCGGTCGATGGTGCGCGGCAGGCGTTTGGTGTCGAGCTTGCGCCGGTCGTTGAGCACCTTCAAACGCCACTCGCCGAAATAGCCGGTGCGACAGGGAATGTCGGCCCAGTAAGGCAGCAGGGCGGACTTGAAGCTGCTGGGAAGCACAATGGCCCAGTCATGCCCGACCTTGCGGATTTCCTGGGCGAAGCGGTGACGCAGCTTCAGGTCCAGACGCCCGTGGGCGCTTTCCAGGGTGTAGGCCGTGCGGATCTCGGCCATGCGCTCGCCCAGTGGCGCGGTCCAGGGTGGGGCCACCAGATCGATGGCGGCGCCCGGATAGCGGCGGTGGAGCAGGCGAAACAAGACATGGGCCATGACCATGTCGCCGACCCAGGCAGGTGCTACGACGAGAATCTGCCGGGGGTCGCGATAGTTGATCCGCAGCGGGGAGGCAACCGAATAATCCATACCATCACAATTTAAAAGGGAAAAGCCCCCGACCTGTCAGGGCCGGGGGCCATGTCATGCGGCTCACATCAGAACTCTAGTAGTGCGCGCCGGCCTTCACTGGCCCGCCCTTGAGAATATAGAGGGTTCCGCAATAAGGGCAACGGTACTCGCCGGTTTCCTCGATGGGCAGAAAAACCCGGGGATGCGCGTTCCACTGGCTCATGCTCGGCAGCGGGCAGCGCAGCGGCAGTTCGGATGCGTCAATCTCGTAGTAACGCTTGTCGCAGCAGGTGATGTTCTCGGCCACGATGATTCCTCGCTTACTTGCTGGCGCCGGACCTGGGCGCATCATTGACATAGCTCAGCCATTCGGGATGCTGCTCGCGCCGGCCGCTGACCTGATCGAAATACAGGGACTGCAGCTTTTCGGTGATGGGTCCGCGACTGCCGGCGCCGACCACCCGGCCATCGAGCTCGCGAATCGGCGTGACCTCGGCGGCGGTGCCGGTGAAGAAGGCCTCGTCGGCGATATAGAACTCGTCGCGGGTGAGCTGCTTTTCCACGACCGGGATGTTCAGCTCGCCGGCCAGGCGGATCACCGTGTCGCGGGTGATGCCTTCCAGCGCGGAGGTCAGGGTCGGGGTGTAGAGCACGCCATCGCGCACCATGAAGACATTCTCGCCGGAACCCTCGGCCACGTAACCCTCTCGATCCAGCAGCAGGGCCTCGTCATAGCCGATGGCGGAGGCCTCGCGCTGGGCCAGCATGGAGTTGAGATAATTGCCGGTGGCCTTGGCCTTGACCATATGGATGTTGACATGATGGCGGCTGTAGGAGCTGGTCTTGACGCGAATGCCCTGCTCCAGCGCTTCCTTGCCCAGATAGGCGCCCCAGGACCAGGCGGCGATCAGCACGTGGGATTTGAGGCCCTTGGCGGACAGCCCCATGCCTTCGGCGCCATAGAACACCAGCGGGCGGATGTAGGCGGAAGAGAGATCATTGGCGCAGATGACTTCCATGGTCGCCGCGTCGATCTGCTCGGGCGAATAAGGCATGTCCATCTGCAGGATCTTGGCGCTGTTGAAAAGCCGCTTGGTGTGTTCCCGCAGACGGAAGATGGCCGGGCCGCGCGCGGTTTCATAGGCGCGTTCGCCCTCGAAGACACCCATGCCATAGTGCAGGCTGTGGGTCAGCCCGTGAATGGTGACTTCGCGCCAGGGGCGTAGCTCGCCGTCAAACCAGATAAAACCGTCACGATCAGCCATGGACATGGCAAGCTCTCCTAATCAATCAATGCATATGAACAAAACACGGGGCCCAGCTAGTGTGCAGGCTCCAGGCAAGCATGCCAGACTTGCCGGACCTCATCGCCCAGGCTGCCGAGCCGGCGCCAAAGCGGCCCGCAGCCCGATGGCAGCAGGGCCTCGATCACCACTGCCTCGCTCTCATCAAAGGCACCGGGGCGCTCCTGCAACTGCAGGCGCAGCTCCAGGAAGCGATAGAAGCGCCAGGCGCCGGCAAGCGCGTCGGCATCCGCCTCGGACCAGAGCCCAAGACCCGCGAGGACCGGAAAGGCGCTCAGGGTATCACGCCCTTCCAGCAGATCCCGCGAGACGCTACCGTAAAGCAGGCGGCCATACTGCACCAGAAATTCGAGATCCAGCAGGCCACCCGGGCTGTGCTTCAGATCGAACTTATCCGCTGCGGGTGCAAACTCCGCCAGCAGACGCTTGCGCATGTCACGCACATCTTGCCGCAGGCGCGCGGGCTCGCGCGGCCTCTTCAGCACGTCCCGACGCAGGGCATCGAAGGCCGCCATCAAGTCCGGATCACCCGCAATCGCGCGCGCGCGGGTAAGGGCCTGATGCTCCCAGGTCCAGGCTTCCTGATGCTGGTATCGGTCCAGATGAGCAAGGGAGGTGACCAGCGGGCCGGAACGGCCACTGGGGCGCAAGCGCATGTCTATGCTATAGAGCGTCCCGGCGGGCGTCAATGTGCTCAGGTAATAAATGATGCGCTGCCCGAGCCGGGCGAAAAAGACTTCGTTGGGTACGCTGCGCGTGCCGTCACTCATGCCATCGGCATCGCTGTCGTGCAGGAACAGCAGATCGAGATCGGAGCGATAGCTCATTTCCGCGGAACCGAGCTTGCCAAAGCCGACGATGCAGAAACGCGCCGGCCCGCCGGCTGCTTGCAGGGGCAGGCCATGACGGGTAACCAGATCCGTCCAGGCAAGCGACAGCACCGCCTCGACCAGAACCTCGGCAAGCTGGCTCAGGCCCTGGAGGATTTGTTCCACCGGCAGGCGGCCCACCAGATCCGCGCGCGCGATGCGAAACAGCTCGGCCCGCTTGAAATGACGCAGCCGGTCCATGCGGCCCTCGGCATCGAGCTCGCCCGCGAGCTGTTCGCCGAGATTCCCGCGCAGGCTGGCGATATCCGGCAAGAGCTGCTGCTCGCCAGCATCCAGCACTTCATCCAGCAGGCTCGGATAGCGGCCGATCTCGCTGGCGATCCAGGGGCTCTGCAGCAGCAGGCGTCCAAGGCGCGACAAGGCCAGCGGGTTTTCCACCAGCAGGGCCAGATAGGCACTGCGCCCGGCCATCGCCTCGATCAGGCGCAGAAAGCGCGGCAGCAGGATGTCGGGTTGCGCGCTGCGGCCCGCGTAGCCCAGCACCAGCGGCATCAGAAGGTCCAGCCGGGCCCGCGCCTCGGCGGTCAGGCGCCGCTGGATACCGGGGCTGCGGGCGAAATCCCGCAAACCGGGCCAGACAGCGTCCACATCGACGAAACCAAGCGCCTGCAGGCAGGCAGTCGCCCGGTCATCGGCATCCGGAGTGCCGCTGGCAATGTCCCAGAGCCTGCGCGCCGGGTCGTCCGGCTGGGCCGGGGTCATCTGGGGTGCGGCAAATGTCAGGTCGAAATGCTGGGCGACGAGCTGGCGATGATGCTGCAGAACAGGTTCGAGATCCGCCCAGGTGGCATGATTCATGGCGCAGGCCAGACGTTCGCGGTCCAGGGCATCGCGGGGAAGCACATGCGTCTGGCGGTCGTCGAACATCTGCAGGCGGTGCTCGACGTCGCGCAGAAAACGATAGGCGGCGTGCAGCTCGTCGGCTTCGCGCGCCGGGATCAGGCCCTTTTCCACCAGCACCTGCAGCATCGCCAGGGTGCTGCGGCCACGCAGGGCCGGAATCTGACCGCCGCGAATCAGTTGAAAGGCCTGGACGATGAACTCGATTTCGCGAATGCCGCCAGGGCCGAGTTTGATATTGTCCTGCATCTCCTTGCGCCGGATCTCGGCATCGATCATCGTCTTGATCTCGCGCAGCGAGGCGAAGGCGGTGAAGTCGAGATAGCGGCGATAGATGAAAGGCTGCAGGGTACTCAGGAGCTGTTCGCCAAAGCCGATGTCACCCGCCACCGGGCGGGCCTTGATCAGGGCGTAACGCTCCCACTCACGGCCATGCAACTGATAATACTGCTCCAGGCCCTCGGCGGACATGGCCAGCGGCCCGGATTCGCCGAAGGGGCGCAGACGCATGTCCACCCGGAACACGAATCCCGCCTCGGTGCGCTCATTGAGGGCCTGGATCAGTTGTCTGCCCAGACGCGCGAAGAACTCGCCATTGTCCAGCGCACGATCACCATCGGTCTCGCCGGGGGCGCCGTAGGCAAGAATCAGGTCGATATCCGAGGACAGGTTCAGCTCGCGCCCGCCGAGCTTGCCCATGCCAAGCACCACGAAGGGGACCAGATGCCCGTCGGCATCGCGCGGCTGGCCATGGCGGGCCTGGAGCTGTGGCATGAGCCAGTCCAGGGCAACCTGCAGGCAGGTTTCGGCAAGCCGGCTGAGATCGGCGACGGTCTGCTCGAAGGCGTCCGGCAGGCTGATCTCGCGCCAGATGATGTGCGTCATCCAGCGCTGGCGGAAGGCACGTAGAACGGACTGCAGGCTGGCGAAATCCGTTACCTGGGTGAGATCCGGCAACACCGCCGGGGCTTGCTGCTCCAGCAGAGCGGGCAGCCAGTCGGGATGGCCGCGCAGCTGCTCGCGCAGGAACCTGCTGGCGCAGAGCGCATGCGCCCAGTGCCGCCAGTGTTTTTCACTGGCCTGGAGCACCTTTTCCCGGTTTTGGGAGTCCAATTGTTCCAGGCTCTGGTACATGGACTGGCCGACCGCTGCGGCATCGACTGCCAGGCTGGCGCAGGCCGCGGCTATCCGGCGCTGCATATCCTGCGGGGAGACTGTCATTTTTACTCCTGGCGCGGGTTTCCTGATTCCCCCACCCGCGCTTTAAGGCTATATTTAGGTACCAGTTCCTACGGCCACCGGCTTCTTCCAACTTGCAACTTCTTTCCCACATTCCAAGGCTTCAACGGTGCCTGCGGCTACTTTTGCTCTGGAGCGGCGTCAGCGTCCTGTTGGCAATTCTGCTGCTGGTGCTTGCCGTCCGTCTGGCACTGCCGGAGGTGGACCGCTTTCGTCCGGACATCGAGGCCCGCCTGTCGGAAATATTGGCACAGCCGGTGCGGATCGGCCAGATAGAAGCCGACTGGCATGTCGGGCCCTGGCTGCGCCTGCGCGGTGTACGGGTCGGGGAAGCCACCGATCCACAAATCTATCTGCCTCGCGCGGACCTGGAGTTACACCCGTTGCCGCTGCTCTGGGGCCGCTTCGCGGTGCGTCATCTCTATCTCGACCGTCCTTATCTCGCCCTGGAGCGTCTGGCTGACGGGCGCCTCAAGATCGGCGGCAAGGTGCTCGGGGGCAAGGGCGATGATCTCTCCGTGACCCTCGACCACGCCGACATGGATATCCGCGGCGGCACCCTGGACTGGCGCGACGCGCACCATCCGGGCATCGGTCGGCTGCGACTGCAGCAGGTGCGCCTGGCGGTGAAAAGCGCCTACCGCCAGCATATCAATGTGAACATGCGCCTGCCCCAGGCGCTGGGCCGGGACATCCGGATCGAGCTCGCCGCCAAGGACATCTTCTCCGACCCGCTGAAATCCTGGGGGGAAGGCAAGGTCGCCATCCGGGCGCTACACACCGATCTGCTGGCGGCCTATTTCAACGAGGCCCTGCCATTTTCCATTGGCGGCACGGCAAGCGGCACGCTCGCCTTCGCCTGGGGCAAGGGCTGGGTCACCCGCATCCAGGGCCCCATCCGGGTCAGCCAGCCGCGGCTGTACTGGCCGGCGTATTATGACCAGCCCCTTGAAGCCCGCGCTCTGGCGCTGGATCTGGACTGGCGCGCCCGCTCGGGCGAGGGCCAGCTCGATCTGCAGCAGGTCCGTGTGGAGCGCACTGCTGAGAAATGGCGGCCCTTCAACCTGAGCCTGCGCAACAATCTCGATGATCAGCCCACCAGGCTGGACCTGCAGGTCGATCACATGGCGGTGGCACCCACACTCAAGCTCCTGCCCATCAAGCTGTTGCCGCCAGCCTGGCAGCGCTATCTGCATGAAGCCCACCCAGCCGGTGAGGTCAGCGATTTTCGCCTGCTCTGGCACGCAGAGACTCCCCGCCAGCCGGAGCGCTTTACCGTCAGCACGCGCTTTGCCGGGCTGCGCACCCATCCGGTGGCAAAGAACCCGGGTTTTCGCAACCTGACTGGCGAACTGAAGCTGGATAATAACAGCGGTGAACTCAATCTCGACAGCCGCGGATTGGTGCTCGACTGGCCCTATGCCTTTCATCAGCCCATCCCCATCCAGAAGTTTCGCACCCAGGCAAACTGGCACTTTGATGGCCAGCAGCTCACGATGGATCTGCCGCATTTCAGCCTCGTCGGCGACTTTCGGGCACAGGGTCACGCGCGCATCGTCCAGACGCCCGGACAGCGCCCCTATGTGGATCTCACGGCCCAGGCCGAGGGTGGCAACGCGCACGCCGCCTCGCGCTATTATCCCTACCGCATCATGAGCCCGAAGCTTCAGAACTGGCTCGACGGTGCATTGCAGGATGGGCGGCTCGGACACACCGAACTGCGCCTGCGCGGGCCCTTGTCCAAATTTCCCTTCGCCAAGTCCCGCGATGGCATCTTCCGCGTGAAAAGCCAGTTCCGCGACGTCACCCTGCGCTATCTCCCAGGCTGGCCGGTCGCGCAACAACTGCGTGGCGACCTGATCTTCGACCGACAGAAGATGACGATCCAGACCAGACAGGGGCGCATCCTGGATGCCCAGCTGGCCCATCTGAGCGCAAGCATTCCGAACCTTGATCATCACCCTGTCCTGCACCTGGATACCCGGATCAACACCTCCTTCAACACCGGGCTGCGATTCCTGCGCGCCTCCCCCATCCTCGGCAACAGCAGTCTCGGCCGTGAGGACATCAGCGCCACCGGCATGAGTCCTCTGGACCTCAAGCTGAAAGTGGCACTCGGGCGTGACAGCAAGACCCAGGTGGATGGCAAGCTCGATCTACAGGCGGTGAACCTGCGCTGGGATGACTGGCAGGTCGACAAGGTGAGTGGCCCGGTGAACTTCTCGCGCGACCACATCCAGGCGGCAAATCTCAGCGGGGAGTGGCTGGGCGGGCCGGTGAACTTCGATCTGCGCGCCAGCCCTCTGCAACACGAGCCCAAAATCGAGATCGATGCCCGTGGCGAGGCCAGCGCGCAGGCCCTGCAGGCCCAGCTCAAGCAGGACTGGCTGCGCTTTGCTTCCGGCGCCTTTCCCTATACCTTCCGGTTCGATCTGCAGCAGGAGCAGGGACATTACAGCCTCGACAGTCCGCTCACCGGGCTGGCCCTGGCATTGCCCTACCCACTGCACAAGGCAGCCGCGCAGCGACGCGACCTGCATGCCGAGGGCGACTTCACGATCAAGCGGTCACTGCGCATCGCCGCCAAACTCGGTCAGCAGCAGGCCACGCAGCTCTTGCTGGATTACCAACCACAGGGCTGGCAGCCTGTCCGGGGCGCCTGGCAGCTCGGCAGTGCCCAGCCCCCGGCCCTGCCCTCGCAGGGATTCCGTCTGCAGGGCCAGGGAGACAGACTGCCCCTGAGCGAATGGATCAGCGCGCTGGGTGCTACGGGTCCGGCAAGTGCCAGGACAGAGGCCGGCAAGGATATCAGCACGCCGCAACCCCGGATCGCCATCGATGCCTGCTGGGATCAGGTGCAGTTTCTCGATCGCAACTGGCCGAAGGTGCAGGTGAATGGCCTTTACAATGCTGAAGATGAGCGCCTGAACCTGCAGCTACAGAGTCCGCAGTTTGCCGGTTCGCTGCAGTACACGCAGGGAGGGACTCAGGCTGACGCACTGGATCTGAAGCTGACCCGCCTGTATGTGCCACCTGCCGTGCCCGGCGGGATGGCAGCCCAGCCGACTACAGACGTCCTGCAGCTGCCCGCCAAGGACAGCATGCCCTTGCAGGTCCAGGCCGAGATAGCGGATCTGCGCTGGGAAAACTATCAGATCGATCGGCTCGGCCTGTGGGCCGAACGTCGCCCGGGATCGTGGCAAGTCCCCAGGCTGGAGCTCGTGCAGGGGGCCGCCCGCTTCATGGGTGAAGCTGCCTGGTCCGGCGCCGGCGCTGGCAGTACCCAGATCTCGGGCGAATTTCAGAGTGATGACCTGGTCGGCACCCTGCGCAAGTTCGCTTTGAACACGGGCCTGAGCTCGGGTTCCGGGCAGTTCACAGGCACCCTGCGCTGGCCCGGCTCGCCGCTGGCCCTCGATGCCGGGCAGCTCAGCGGCGATCTTCACATGCTGCTGCGCGAAGGGCGCTTCAGCGGTGTCAGCCCCGTCGTGAAACTCCTGAGCCTGGTCAATATCACCAGCATGTTCCAGCGTATCTTCACCATGGACTTTCGCGATCTGTTGGGCAAGGGTTTATTCTTTGAAGAGATCAAGGGTGAATTCCATATGAACCAGGGACTGGCCCAGGCACGCCGGATCGAGCTCCACAGCAGCGCCATGCACGTCAGGGCCCAGGGTGAAATCAATCTGCGTGACCAACTGCTGGATCTCGACCTGCAGGTCGAGCCACTGCAGACCGTGGATTTGCTGGTAGGCCGCTTCCCGGTGCTTGGCCGGGCACTGTTCGGCCAGGAGGGTGCCGTCGTCAGGCTGCACTATGAGGCCACCGGTCCCTGGAATGACCCCCGCATATCACTTGTCTCACCCACAAGGAGCACCAGTCAGCCATGACCCGAATAGCCGCCATTCAGATGGTATCCAGCCATGATCTTCAAGCCAATCTCGCCCGCGCCAGCCAGCTCTTGCAGGAAGCCTCTGCCAGTGGCGCGACTCTGGCGGTGTTGCCGGAAAACTTTGCTTTCATGGGGCATAAGGAGACCGACAAGCTGGAAATTGCCGAGACACCCGGCAGGGGACTGATTCAGGACTGGCTGGCGCAGCAGGCACGCGAGTTCGGACTATGGATCATCGGCGGCAGCATCCCCTTGCTCGATCACGGCCTCAAGCTGCCCTTTGCCGCCTGCGTCGTGGTTGATGACAGTGGCCACGAGCAGGCCCGCTATCACAAGATGCATCTGTTTGACGTGGACCTGCCCGGGGGCGAGTCCTACCGGGAATCCAATACCCTCGCGCCCGGCCTGAATCCGGTCGTGGTGGATACACCAGTCGGACGCATTGGCCTGAGCATCTGTTATGACCTGCGCTTCCCCGAACTCTACCGGGACTATGCCGCGACAGGCGCCGAGATCCTGAGCATCCCGAGCGCCTTCACCCAGACCACCGGACTGGCGCACTGGGACGTGCTGGTCAGGGCCCGGGCGATCGAGAACCTCGCCTATGTCATCGCGCCCAACCAGGGTGGCCAGCACAGCAATGGGCGCATGACCTTTGGCGCCAGTCAGGTGGTGGACCCCTGGGGCAAGGTGCTGGGGCGCCTGCAAAATGGCACCGGCGTGGTGCTGGCGGATATCGATCTCGACCAGTTGCGCCAGCATCGCCAGTCCCTGCCCTGCCTGTCGCACCGGCGGCTGTAAATACCGGACGGAGCTGGGACGCCACGCCGCTGACCGGGGATCATTCCGGCAAGACAGGCACCCGGCGAACAAAGTTGAACAGCTCTCCGGCGGGCAGGGGCCGACTCAGGAAATATCCCTGCATCCCGTCACAGTGTTTGTTTCGCAGAAAATCGAGCTGGGCCGCCGTTTCCACGCCCTCAGCCACCACCTTGATATTGAGGGTATGAGCCATGGCGATGATGGCGGTAATGATGGCGGCGTCCTCGCCACTGGCGGGCAAACCCTGCACGAAGGACTTGTCCACCTTCAGGCTGTCCAGTGGCAGCCGCTGCAGATAGCTCAGGCTGGAATAGCCGGTGCCAAAATCATCCACCGCAAGGCTGATATGCATACCCTTGAGCACCCTCAGGGCCTTGATGGTCTTTTCCGGATCATGCATGACCAATCCCTCGGTCAGCTCCAGCTCGAGCAGTTCGGGTGCCAGGCCGGTGTCCACCAGCACCCGCTCCAGCATGGGAATGAGATTGCCCTCCTGACATTGCCGCTGGGACAGGTTGACGGCCATGCGCAGAGGCAGGCCCGCCAGTTGCCAGCGCCGGGCCTGGGCACAGGCCTTGCGCAACACCCATTCCCCCACCTGATTGATCAGGCCACTCTCTTCCAGTAGCGGTATGAAGGACAAGGGGGGGATCATGCCACGTTCCGGGTGCTGCCAGCGCAGCAGGGCTTCCACGCTCGATATCTTGCCGCTGGCAAGGTCCAGTTGCGGCTGATAATGCAGGATGAATTCCTCGCGCTCCAGCGCCAGACGCAGCTCCCGCTGCAGCACCAGGCGCTCGATGCCATTGGACTCCATCGCCGGACTGTACTGCTGCATGCCGTCCCGGCCGCGCTGCTTGGCCTGATACATGGCGACATCGGCGCGCCGCATCAGGGTCTGGGCATCCTCGCCGTCGTCCGGGTAGCGACTCACCCCGAAGCTGGCGGTCACCAGGAAGGACCTGCTCTCGATCTCGATCGGCTGCTCAAAAAGCCGCCGCATGCGGCCAATCAGCGCGGTCAGGGCGGATGCGTCCAGATTCTCCTCGGCCAGCAGCAGGAACTCATCCCCGCCGAGGCGCGCCACGGTATCACCTTCGCGCACGCTTCTCTGCAGACGCTGGCTGATCTCGCGCAGCACCTGATCGCCAGCGGCATGCCCAAGAGAGTCATTGACCAGCTTGAAGTGATCCAGATCCACGAACACCAGGGTGAGTCCACCGTGCTGACGTTGCGCCCGCTTCAGGGCATGCTCCAGACGGTCCTGACAGAGCACGCGATTGGGCAAGCCGGTCAGCGCATCGTAATAGGCCATGCGGGTGATGGTTTCCTCGGCCTGGCGCCGCTCGATGGCAATGCCCGCCAGATGCGTGGCGCGTCGCAGCAAGTCCAGCACCTCCACACCCGGAGTTCCCGACTGCGGGGAATAGACGGCGAAGATGCCGAGCAGTTCATGCCGGGCATTCAGAATGGGTACCGACCAGCAGGCCCGCAGACCATGGGAAAGCGCCAGTTCACGGTAGCCCTCCCACAGCGGGCTCGTGGCAATGTCGCTGACCAGCACGTTTTCACGCCGGAAGGCCGCCGTGCCGCAGGACCCCGAAGCCGGACCGATCGCCAGGCCGTCCGCCGCCTGGTTGTAGGCGGCCGGCAGGCTGGGAGCGGCCCCCATTCTCAGGCGCAGGCCTTCCCTGTCCCGCAGCATGATGGAAATCCTGCTTTGCGGCGGCATCTGTACTTCCAGGGATAGGGCGATATCCGCGAGCACGGCTGGCAGAGGCACGTCGCCGGCAATCTTCTCCAGACAGCGGCGTTCGGCTTTCAGCAAGGTTTCCTGACGCTTGCGCTGGTCGATGTTTTCGGAAATGACGATGAAGTAATGCGATTCCGCGACCGGATCCCATAGCCGACCGACATGGTTCCAGACCCAGAAATAGCTGCCATTCTGGTGCAGCAGACGCTTTTCGGCGGCAAAACTCTGCAGTTCACCGCTCACCATCTTCGGAAAGACCTCCAGGCTTCTCGGAAGATCCTCTGGATGGATGACCTCGGAATAGCTCAGACGCAACAGGCTGGCGCGATCACGCCCCAGCATCGCGCAGAAACTGTCACTGACCAGCAGGTACTGCCCGGTCAGCGACACATGGGAGATCCCAAGCCCGGCCTGGTCCAGCGCGGCCTGGTAGCGCCCCTCGCTGGCCGCCAGGACGGACTGGATCAGCTTCTTGATACAATCCGGGCTGTTTTCGAGCAGGGCCCGGGCCAGATAAGGGCTCTCCAGCAAGCTGGACTGTGCAAACTTGGGTTCCATGGGGGAGAATTTCACGAACTTTCCTCGATGACATTGCGGGAGGATAACAGAAGAAGCATGCCTGAACGCAAGCCCTGAGCGGCTTTCGGGCCTGCGCAGATCGAGATTGCCGCAAACCTGCTCTTGCCACACCGGAAATACTTGCACTTCGATGTAAAAATATATTATTGTCTGTTTATCTTCTAACACGACAGGGAGACACAACATGCACAAACGCATTCTCGCCGCCACCACCGTCCTGGCGATCTCCGGGCTGGCCGTCATCAGCAGTGCGCAAGGCGCTGAAGACGACTGGATCATACGTGCCCGCGGGATTCATATCGCCCCCGATGCCTCATCTTCCGCACTCAATATCGATGTCAAAAGCGATACTGTTGCGGAAGTCGACATCACCCGCTTCTTGACGCCCAACATTGCCGCTGAACTGATACTGGCCACGGCCGCTCATGAGGTGACTGCCAATGGCGCAAGCCTGGGCAGCACCAAGATTCTGCCGCCCGTACTCACCTTGCAATATCATTTCCTGCCGGAAGCCCAGTTGCGCCCCTATGTCGGCGCGGGCGTCAACTACACCTGGTTCTATGATCAAAGCGGGCCTATGAAAGACCTGGATTTGGAGAACGGCTTTGGCTGGGCGGCGCAGGCGGGCGTGGATTACATGCTCACCCAACGCGCGTCCCTGAACCTGGATGTCAAATACGTCGGCCTGAGCACGGAAGTCAGCGCCGCCGGCAGCAAGCTCGCCGATCTCGACATCAATCCCTGGATCATCGGCGTCGGCCTGGGATACCGTTTCTAGAACCCGGCGACATGTCAGGTGGCCGGTGAGCCAGCATCACCGGTCGCCGCCTCATGAAACCAGTACTTGCCACACCGGATCAAGATCAAGCCGTGTCGGCAACGGTAAACAAGGCCGCGCGTGCGGCCTGACTGACCGCCACCACCGCTGGATGGCGCAGCCTGCGCTCGGCGGAAATGGCATAGAATCTTTCACGCACCCGCTCGCTGCGGCCGATCACCGCCAGTTCTCCAGTTCGCAGAAGATCGGCTTCGATCACGCTCGGCGCAATGAACACCCCCACCCCGGCCTGCCCAAACGCCGTCATCAGCGCACTATCCTCGAATTCTCCAACGATGCGCGGTCGAACACCCTGCTGGTCGAGCCACTGCATGAGCGCCCCACGTAGCGCCGTGTTGGTGGCCGGCAGCAACATCGGGGCGCCGCTCAGGGAACCAGGAAAACCGGCCTGGTACGGTTCAGCCAGGTCGCGGGCCGCGAAAAAACTCACGCCGCACTCACCCAGCAGGTGATTGAAGACCCGCACGTTCGCGCTGGGACTGATCGGGGTATCGGCCAGCAGCATGTCGAGCCGGTGCACCGCGATATCCGTCAACAGGGCATCGAGCTTGCCCTCGCGACAGACGATGCGCACCGGCTCGGACAGCTTCAGCGCCGGTTCCAGCAGGCGGTAGGCCACCAGCTTCGGTACCACGTCCACGATCCCCACCGCGAACTCCAGCGGCTGGCCACCCACCCGCCCCTGCAGCACATCCTCCATTTCCGCGCCCAGACGAAAGATGTCATCGGCATAGCTGAAGGCCAGCCGGCCGATGTCGGTCAGCACCAGCTTGCGCCCGGTGCGGGCGAAGAGCTTGCCGCCCAGGGCCTCCTCCAGCAGGCGCAACTGGCCGCTGATGGTCTGAGGCGTCAGATGCAGGACCTCGCTGGCGCGGACGATGCTGCCTTCCTTGGCAACCGTCCAGAAATAGTGGAGATGGTTGTAGTTCAGTCCGCGCATATAAGATCCTTCGGTTTATCCGATGATCAGCCCACCAAACAATCGAATTTTATTATAGACATGACAGCATTACACTGGGCGATGTAAAAAAAGGCGCCTTCGCGCCGTTCAGGAGAAATACCATGAAACGCATCTTTCTATTTCTGGCGACCAACCTGGCCATCATGGTGGTGCTCGGCATCACCGTCAGCCTGCTCGGGGTCGGACGCTTCATCAGCAGCGCCGGCCTGGATCTGAGCAGTCTGTTCGCCTTTGCCGCCATCTTCGGCATGGGTGGCTCCTTCATCTCGCTGGCGATTTCGAAGTGGGTGGCCAAAAAGTCCACCGGCGCCCAGGTGATCGAACAGCCGCGCAACCAGACCGAAGCCTGGTTGCTGGAGATCGTACAGCGCCAGGCGCGGCAGGCCGGCATCAAGACGCCTGAAGTGGCCATCTATGACTCGCCCGAGCCCAATGCCTTTGCCACCGGGCCGAGCCGCAACAATGCCTTGGTGGCGGTGAGCACCGGCCTGCTGCATTCCATGAGCGCCGAGGAGGCCGAGGCCGTGTTGGCCCATGAGGTCAGCCATGTGGCCAATGGCGACATGGTGACGCTGGCGCTGATCCAGGGTGTGGTGAACACCTTCGTGATCGCCATCGCCAAGATCGTCGGCTACGTGGTGGACCGCGCCCTGTCCGGCAACGACGAGGAATACCAGGGGCCGGGCATCGGCTACTGGGTGACCAGCATCGCCGCCGAGATCCTGCTGGGCTTCCTGGCCACGGCCATCGTGATGTGGTTCAGCCGCCGCCGCGAGTTCCGCGCCGATGCTGGCGCCGCGGGCCTGGCCGGGCGCGGCAAGATGATCGCCGCCCTGGAGCGCCTGCGCAGCATCCACGAGCCTTCACACATGCCATCGCAGATGGCAGCCTTCGGCATCAAGGGCGGCGTGGCGCACGGACTCTACAAGCTGTTCATGTCCCATCCGCCGCTGGAAGAGCGAATTGCGGCCCTGCGGGCGCAATGATTGCAAACCGCCTTCAGACTTCAGGGGAGCCCAGGCTCCCCTATTTTTTGCCAGAATGTCTAAGCGAGTGAGCGCGATAGCACGGGGAACACAGCATGCCGCAAACGATTGCCGTCTGGTGGATGTGGTCCGGCTTCATTGTCTTTATCGCAGCGATGATCGCCATCGACATGATTACCCTGCACCGCCACGGGGCACACCGGATCTCCGCCCGGGAAGCCGGTACCTGGACAGCACTCTGGATCGGGCTGGCGCTGCTCTTTGATCTGCTGTTGTGGCTTTACCTCGACAGCCATCATGGTCGCGCGCTGGCAAACGAAAAAGCACTGGAGTTTCTGACCGGCTATCTCATCGAGAAAGCACTCGCCGTCGACAACATCTTCGTTTTTCTGATGGTTTTCAGCTATTTCGCGGTACCGCTCGAATATCAGAAACGGATACTCCTCTACGGTGTTCTCGGCGCAATCGTCATGCGTGCGGTACTGATCCTTGTCGGCGCGGTACTGATCGCGCAGTTTCACTGGATATTTTACGTCTTTGGTGCCTTTCTGGTGTTCACCGGCCTGAAAATGCTGGCTTTTTCCGAACAGGCGCCCGATCTGTCCCAAAATCTGGTGCTACGCTGGATGCGAGGACACCTGCGGATCACCAACAGCTACCACGGCGAACGCTTCGTCATCCGGCAGGATGGCAGGCGCTGGTTCACGCCGTTGGTACTGGTCCTAGTCCTGATCGAGCTGAGTGACCTCATCTTTGCGGTGGACAGCATCCCGGCCATCTTCGCGGTGACCACCGACCCTTTCATTGTATTCACCTCCAACATCTTTGCCATCCTTGGCTTGCGCGCGATGTACTTCCTGCTCGCCGACATCGCCGCACGCTTTCACCTGCTCAGATATGGCCTGGCCATGGTGCTGGTCTTTATCGGCGCGAAAATGCTGCTGGTGGAAGTCTACAAGATCCCGATCGGGCTCGCGTTGATTGTAGTCGCCCTGCTGATTGGCGCCTCGGTGGTGGCCAGCCTGCTCCTGCCGGCACGCAACAGGTCTTCCGACAGCGACACCTAGCCCGCCTCGACGCCTTACGAAATCAGCGTGAGGGTCCGTAGTAATAGTAGGACCGCTGATTCATCGGATCCCAGGCGCGCTGCAACTGCTGATAACCCTGCCCGGGTGCGGCCTGACCGGCATGCGGCCAGCCAGCATGGGAGTCCGGTGCGAACTGCGAGTCCGACCAATCGTAGAGATAGCCGGACTGCTCACCGTGGAACTGCCGGTGTTCGTGAAACTGCTTGTGATGAAACTGCTGGTGTTGGTGAAATCGCTGATGCTGCCGCTCGGCATTTTCCGGGGTACGCGTCAGGCCGCCGCCCCAGCCGATACGGCCCACGTAACCGGGTGGTACCTGAAAAGCCGGTGGCACCTGTGAAAAGGCAGGACCTCCGGTCTGCCAGCCCCCGGCACGATGAATCACCACCCCGCCATGGCTTTCCCCGGCCTGGGCCGGTATCACGGTCCCCATGCACAGCAGGGCGCCCAGAAACGCATATCCGCCTGATTGCCTGTTCATGCCACACCTCCAAAACGGAAGTTATCGGATAGATAACGAAGTCTGGCCGCCCTGGCTGACAGGTGGAACCACTTGAAAGTAGTTTCAGTGACTCGGCTCCACCTCGGACAGGCCATGGGAACGCAGCAGGTCGAGGGTCTGTTCCACCTTGAATTCGGGCACACCAATACTGATCACCGCACCACCCCGATGGACTCCCGCGACGTAGGCGTTGACCTGCTCCTTCGGGACGGGCTTGCCCTCATAGGCGTCCAGGGTACCCGGAATCTCCAGCAGTTTTGGCAGATGATCCACCCGGGCACCCCCATAGTGGGCGGACAGCGAGCCCTGCTCCAGATGCATCTCGGTATTGGGCACGTAAAAGTTCTCATCGTAAAAAAGATCGATGTCGGCGCGCGCATAGCCCGCATTGACCAGCGCCAGTATTGTCTGGCCTGCCTGGCCAGGGTCCTTGAAAAATCCGACGATCCGGTTGGCCACGTCTTCCTCCTGTGTATATGTACCCGGGGCGAACATCCTGTTTTCTACTGCGGTTCAATCCTGCCTCAGCCCTCGCCGGAAATGTCCATGGGCATTCCGCCCGCTTCACGCAGAATGTCCCTGACCTGTGCCTCCCGGCCGGCATCGGCCGATACGGCCAGCACCACGCCACCCTGGCGCGAACCAGCCGCTTGAGGGGCTTCGGGTTCGGCTGCCTCGGCACTGACCGGCTGCGCGCGGCCATGCTTCACCAGACCGAGGCCGGCAAGCATGTTCCGCATGCCAGCGAACAGGGCATCGGGCAGATGGGTCGAGGGCCCTGGCCCTTCCGGCAACAGCTCGCCGCCGCGTCCCAATATCTCATCCTGACCGTAGACATGCATGTCCTGCGATGATAGGCCCAGCGCCTGCAGCCTGGGCAGTACCTGGTCCGCGCTTTGTGCCGAATCGAAAAAGGCAATCACGTGCCTGTTCATACCCGCTCCTTTTCTGGTCCGTTTGCAGGGCACCCATAAGGAAATGAGCCGGATTTGCGGCAAAGGTTCAGTGCCATCCACCACGGGACGGAGCTACCGGGAACATGGGATAGAGGGAAGATCTGTCGGGCACTGCAGGGTTCCCGACGATTCGCTCCGGATTCTGGCAATGAGACCCCCGGCCGGGGTCGCAGGGCAGCGCTCCGGTGCGTAATCATGTATCAGCAAAATGCTTGTATTCGCCCCGATACTTTCCTAGAATACGCGCCTTCTTGAATTCCACGGCACCGAAAGCTGCACCGGGGGCAAAATCCGTCACGCACGGTAGAAGAGGCGCGAAACTTCGGGATCAGGCCAAATCCAGAACCTAGGGCTGTCTGGGGGTGCACGGGAGCTACTTTCCACACTGGACGCATGTACGCAATACCGACATGCACTCAATGAGAGGGGGCTTGACCGATGCGCTCTTTGGGACATCAGATCGTCGCAGAGTTCTACCACTGTGACAAAAACATCCTCAGCGATGTTGAACGGGTAACCGACGCCATGCTGGAAGCGGCCCGCCGCACCGGCTGCACCATCGTGACCCAGACCTTCCACCACTTTTCCCCCTATGGCGTCAGCGGCGCAGTGATCGTCGCCGAATCACACCTGGCCATTCACACCTGGCCCGAATACGGCTATGCTGCCGTCGACATCTTCACCTGCGGTGACACTGTGTTCCCGGAAAAGGGGCTGAATTTCCTCAAGGAAGCCCTGCGTTCACAGCAGGTCTCCACCATGGAGATGAACCGTGGCCAGGTCGACATGATGGGCGTGGACCCGGCTTCCGTGACGGTCAAGCTGGCCGCCAACGGCTAGATCCGCGCGAGCCTGTACCCGTCCGCCAGCCAGCGGGCGGGTTTTCCATTTCAGGACCAGTCAGATCGGCTGAGCCGCCATCCAGACACAGAGGGACACCGCATGAGCACGGAACTATGGTATTCGGAGCGTTGGGAAGAAGGTCGCTCGGGCATCAGCCTGAAGGTGTTGAACGTCCTGCACCGCGAGCAGAGCCCCTACCAGACCATCGAGATCTTCGAAACGGAGAGCTTTGGTACCCTGATGACGCTCGACGGCCTGGTCATGGTGACCGACCGGGACAACTTCGTCTATCACGAGATGATGTCCCACCCGGCCCTGTTTTCCCACCCCGATCCCAAGCGCGTGCTCATCATCGGTGGTGGCGACTGCGGCACCCTGCGCGAGGTATTGAAGCACCCCGGCGTCGAGCACGTGGACATGGTCGAGCTCGATGAGCGCGTCACCCGCGTGGCCGAAATTTACTTCTCCCAACTCTGCGAGTCCAACCAGGACCCGCGCGCCCACTTTCATTTCACCGACGGCATTCAGTGGGTGGCCGACGCCAGGGCGGGCAGCTATGACGTGATCATGGTGGATTCCACCGATCCGGTCGGGCCCGCAGCGGGCCTCTTCGCCACCGAATTCTATCAGAACTGTCTGCGTGCGCTGGGTAATCGGGGCGTGCTCGTCGGCCAGAGCGAGTCACCACTCTTCAATGCCGACCTGATCCGCAGTATCCGCGCGCGTATGCGCGAAGCCGGGGCCAGCGACGTCGCCACCATTCATTTCCCGCAGTGCACCTATCCTTCTGGCTGGTGGAGCGCCACCCTAGCGGGCAAGGGCCTGAATCTGGCCGATTTCCGCGAGCAGGCCGCCCAGGCGAAGGCCTTTCCCACCCGCTATTACAACGCCGCCCTGCATCGCGGCGCGCTGGCCATGCCGGAGTTCCTGCTCGGCTAGAAAAAAACCGGCCGCTCCCCGGACGGCCCAAGCATGGTTTATAATAACAGCGCGGGTGGTCGGCGCCGATCAGGAACCGGGCCACCCGCACCGATTCAGGGGAGCAAGCATGCACTGGACCATCATCATTCAATCGTCGCCGGACGCACCGCAAAATCCGGCCTTCACAGCCCTGCGCCTGGCGGGAGCTGCCGTGGCGGACGGCGAGAAGGTCTGCCTGTTCCTGGTCGAGGGGGCGCTGCAACTGGCGCTGCAGTCCCCCGATATCCAGGGTGACGAGCATTTCCAGGCGCAACGCGACATGCTGTTGGAATACATTGAGATCGGCATGAACGTGCAGGCCTGCGGCATGTGTCTGACGCGCGAATGCAAGAACGAGGGCGATCTGCTGCCCGGCGTGGCCAAGGGCTCGATGAAGACCCTGGTCGCCAGCATTCGTAACTCGGACCGGGTGTTGACGTTCTGAGCAGATATGCCGGATGCGCGCCCTTGTCCGGTAAACCGTTGCAGGTCCTTTACGTTGCATGGTTAACGGGCGGATTGCCCGGTCGCAACCTGCGGAGTATCGGCAATGACAGCCTCCAACTTCACGCGTACCCCGGGCATGGCGGAACAGGCCCTGGCGATATTGCCCCCGCTTGCCCTGGCTACCTATCACAACCCGGTCAGGCCGGCTAACAGGAAGCAGACATACGCCTTGGCTACTCCCGCAAACATGGATGCCTTCTTCAGGCAGGTGGAACACCGGGCCTATCGCATGGTCTGGTATGCCATCCGGGACGAGGAATCCGCCCGGGACCTGGTGCAGGACAGCATGCTCAAGCTGGTCGAGAAATATAGCGACAAGCCTGCTGAAGAGTGGGCGCCGCTGTTCTATACCATCCTCAATCGCCGGATGGTGGACTGGCAGCGCCGCCGCAAGGTCGAACGCATTCTGGGGCTGGTCCTGCCCTGGCGGCACAACGACGCCGAGGATGAAGAGCCGTTCTATCCCGAAGTGCCCGATCCCGCACCCAATCCGGAAGGCAGGCTATCCGGCCGGCAGACCGCCGTCGCCATCGACAGCGCCCTGGCCAGTCTGCCGCCGCGCCAGCGCCAGGCCTTCATCCTGCGCGACTGGGAGGGCCTGTCGGTGAAGGAAACCGCCATCGCCATGCAGTGCTCCGAAGGGAGCGTCAAGACCCATCATTTCCGCGCACTGGCCAAGCTGCGCACGCTTCTCGCCGGTTTTGCTCCCCGGAACGGCGACGAGGAAGCCGGATCCTCGTACAATGCCAAACTGGACGGGAGAGAGGAGGATATTCATGATTAGCAGCATATCTGAACATCTGGATACCGATCATGATGGCGCACACCCGGACGAGATCCTGCTCGACCAGTGGCGGGCCGAGATCCTCGATCCATCGCTGTCGCAGCAGGTTGCGGACCATGTCAGGGAATGTCGCCAATGTCAGCAGCAAAGCAGTCAGGCCTCGCTCTGGGTGAAACACCTGGACAGCCTGCCGCACCCGCATCTGCGCCCGCGCGCTGCGCCTCGCAAGCTGCCCGGCATGGCCCCGGTATATCGCTTCGGCGCGGCACTGGCGACCCTGGTGCTGGTTGCGGGCCTTGGCTGGCAGATGCAGTCGCAGCAGCGGGCCCCGGTCAATGTCGCCATGGATGATCAGAAAGCCCTGCAGGATCCCGGCACCCGGGAACTGCTCAGCGATCTCGAATTCTACCGGTGGCTGGCGGAACACCCCGAAGTACTACAGAAGAATCATCATGATGCCTGACAAGAATGAGATGTTGAACTGGCTTCCCCTGTCTGCCGGCCTGCTTGGCCTGTTGCTCCTGCTGCCGCCGGCTCAGGCTTCCACGCTGGATCCGGAGTTCGCTGCCCAGGCAGGCACTGCCTTGCAGCTCGCCCGCGGGGGCGATGAGCGCGATCCCGACATGCAGCGCCGCCTGCAGGAATGGCGCGACATGCCCGCAGACAAACGGGAGCGCATCAAGGAAAAACGCGAGATGTACGAGCGGCTGGACCCCGCCGAAAAACAGCGCCTGCGTGATGAGTTTCGGGCAAGGCAGTCGCGGGAAAGGGGTTGAGCCAGACCCGGGAGGCAAGCATGGCCGGTGACACACTGGAAAAGCTAAGTCCCCTGCTGTTGCAGGCGGATGCGCTTGCGGGCCCCGCGGAAACTCACGGGCTGCTTAGCGGCCTGGCGGCGGGCAGGCAATTACCGCCCGTACAGGACTGGCTGGCGCTCGTGATTGGCGACAGCGCACCTGAAGAACACCCCGCATTGGTGAAACAACTGGCCGGCCTGCTGATACAGATCAGCAAGGATCTGGCCGGTGAAAATGCCCTCTCCTTCCAGCTTCTGCTACCGCCTGACAGTGCTCCCTTGCAGGACCGGGTCGCGGCACTTTCCGACTGGTGCCGGGGATTCCTGATGGGCCTGCGGCTCAGCGCCCCTGGCAAGTTACCGGACGATGCCCGGGAGATCCTGCGCGACTTCGAGGCCATCACCCAGGCAGGCTATGATCCAGAGCTTTCCGAGGAAGCCCAGGAGGCCGATTTTACCGAGCTGGAGGAATTCGTGCGCATGGGTGTGACCTTGATTCACACGGAACTCCACGAGAAGGAAGTCCCGCCACCCGGGACCCACTGAAATGGCTGTTTACGCCTTCGGTGATCTCCAGGGTTGTGCCGCCCCGCTAAACCGCCTGCTGGAAAAAATTGGCTTCGAGCCCGGCCAGGACCGGCTGGTGTTCGCGGGGGACCTGGTCAACCGCGGGCCGGACAGCGCCGGCACCCTGCGCCGGATCCATGACCTGCGCGAGCACTGTCAATTAGTGCTCGGCAATCACGACATCTATCTGCTCGCCCGCGCCGCCGGCGTCTTGCCCCCGAAAAAGGACGACACCCTGGAGGCAGTGCTCGCGGATCCGCAGGCCGCTCAGTGGATCGAATGGCTGCGCCGGCAGGACTGGCTGGCGCGGGTGCCCGGCACGGACTGGCTGGTGGTGCATGCCGGGATTCACCCGGACTGGGACGAGGATACGGCGCTGCAGCAGGCAGGATACCTGCATGATGCCCTGAGCGGGGACGGCTGGCGGGACTTCCTGCGCATGCTCTGGGCGGCGCCAGCGCCAGAGCGCTGGGAAGATTGCCGCGACGAGGACATGCGCCAGCGCTTCCGGGCGGCGGTCTTCACCCGGGCCCGCCTAATGACGGCCCAGGACCGTTTTCACTGGCCCTCGGAAGCCCCGGCAGGCAAGTCCCGGCCCTGGCATCAGCTCTATCTCGCACGTCACCCGCAGGCGCGCATCGTCTGCGGCCACTGGGCAGCCCAGGGGCTCTTGCGTGAGGAGCGCCTGCTGGCGCTCGACAGTGGCTGCGTCTGGGGCCGGCAACTGACTGCCGCCCAACTGGACAGCGCAACCACGCCCGCCCCCATCTGGCAGGTGGACTGCGCTTCGGCCGGCTCGCGCGCCCGCTACTGAACCTGATCGGACCCCAGCAGGCCGGGGTGTTCGCTGGCCAGCAGGGCCGCCACATCCACCTGGTCGAACTGATAGGGGGCCTGGCAGTATTCGCACAGCACCTCGATCAATCCCTTCTCGCGCAGGATATCCTGCAATTCCGCCTCTCCCAGGCTGCGCAGCATGCCTTCCACCCGCTCACGCGAGCAATGACAGGCGAAATAAACCGGTTGCGGCGTGAACAGCCGCAGATCATCCTCGTGAAAGAGCCGGTGCAGAATGGTCTTGCTCTCCTCCCGCAGCAGCTCCTCGTCGCTCAGGGTATCCGCAAGCATGCCGACGCGCACCCAGTCGTCGAAATCGCCCACGGCGTTGGGCAGGCGCTGAAGCAGCAGGCCCGCCGCCTCTCCCTGCTCGGGATCGGCTCTCAGCCAGAGCCGGGTCGCCAGCTGTTCGGAGCGTTCGAAATACTCCTCGATGCTGCGGGCCAGAGTCGATTCGAGCTGCACGATGCCCTGATAGCGCTCCATGTCCGGACCGGGGTCGATGGTGATGATGACCAGCCCACCAGGGCAGAGCGCCCGCAGGTCTGGTTCGGCGGCTTCAAAATGCCGGGCAGACTCCTCATCCCAGCGGGCATAGGCGCGCATGCCGCCCTTTGGATCGCTCTCGCCCACCAGCAGACGCAGGGGGCCATCGCTCTGAACCTGGATGATGAGGCTGCCATCGAACTTGATGGTGCTGCCAAGCAGGCTGACCGCGGCCAGCATCTCACCCAGCCAGTACTTGAGCAGGGGCGGGTAGTCGTGCTGCTTCAGGACTCGCTGGTACACACTGGAGAGCTGGCACAGCTCGCCGCGAATCGGCGTATTTTCGAAGGTGAATCGCTGTCGGTAATCTGGCATTACATGGCCTCCTCGATGGGCACTAAGCCTTGGACCGCTGCCCCACCAGGGGATCCCCATCCTGCATCAGCGGCCGCATGGTCCTCAAGAGGTTTTGAAAGAGTTGGGGCTGATTGGTTTCCTGCATGGCCAGAATCTGCTTCATGCGCGCGCGCTCGGTAGGCTTGGCGAAGCAGGCCGGGCAGTTGTCCGCAATCACCGGCAGGCCGGCATGCTCGGCGAAGGCGCGGGTCTGGCGCTCGCGTACGTAGACCAGGGGGCGGATCACCCGCAGGTCGCCATCCTTGATGCGATAGTGCGCCTTCATGGTGCGCAGTTCGCCATTGTGAAAGGCCGACATCATAAAGCTCTCGGCCAGGTCATCCAGATGGTGCGCGAGCACCAGCACATTATAGCCTTCGCGACGGGCGCACTCATACAGCGTACCCCGACGCAATCGCGAGCAGAAGCTGCAAAAGGAGGGCTTGTCCATGTGCTGCTCGGCGATCTTCACGATCGGCTTTTGCATATAGAAATACGGGATGCCGAGCCGGGGTATGTAGTCACGCAAGGGGCCGGGATCGAAATCCTCGCTCTGCGGATCGACGGTCACCGCCGCGAGTTCGAAGGGAATCGGCGCGCGCCGCTGGAAATCCAGCAGCACATGCAACAGGGTCAGCGAATCCTTGCCACCCGACACGCCCAGCAGCAGCCGGTCACCCGGCTCGATCATGTGGTAATGGCGGATGGCCTGACTGGCCAGGCGCGCCAGCCGTAGTGGTGGCCGGTGCCGCAGCCCGGGTTCGGGTAAACCGTCAGCGCCTGCCCCTACATGCATCAGAACATGTTCCCCAGACCGCGGATGAGATTCTGGATCGCGTTGCCCATGGGATCGCGGTTCTGGTTCTGGTCCGGCGCAGGTGCCTGCGGTTCATTGCCGGGGACTCCAGCATCCGCAGGTAGCTGCGATTCCGTGGTGACGATCGGGCAGGGTTCAGCCGGGGGTGGGGCCGAGCCAGTGATGAAGGGCACGTTCACGTAGTCCGGATGGATGACGCGCACCTCGGGCTGGGCCGGCTGGCCGCCAAACAGGGTGTCAAAGGGATTGAAGGCAGGCATGACGGTGACCTGCGCTGGCTGCTCCAGACAGTTCGGGCCCGGCTGCAAGCCCGTGGCCGGGTCAATGGGCAGCACCTCGATGCCGGCAGGACGGCGCAATGGCTTGGGTCGTACGCGAAGATCCCGGGCCATCCGGCCCCAGATCTGCAGCGCCCCTTCACTGCCACTGAGACCGGCAGGCCGGTTATCGTCCCGACCGACCCAGACCACGCCCAGCCAGTCCCGGTTGTAACCGGCAAACCAGCTGTCCCGCATGTCATTGGTGGTGCCCGTCTTGCCTGCCAGACCAGCACCGACCGGGATGTACTGTGAAGCAGCAGCGCCGGTGCCGACCTGCATCACCCGCTCGAGCGCGGCATTCAGGAGATAGACCGCGCGTGGGTCAACCGCCTCCACGGTCTTGGCAGGATAGCGTCCCACGAGCTTGCCATCAGCGGTATAGACCGCCTGGATGCTGCGCACCGCCGTGCGATAACCGCCATTGGCAATGGTCTGGTACATCTGGCCGACCTCCAGGGGCGTCAGGCCATGGGCGCCCAGCAGGAGCGAAGGGGTAGCGGGCATGTTGCGCCGCACCCCCAGGGCCCGCAGGGTATCGAACACCGCTGGCAGTCCCAGCGCCTGCCCGAGCCGTACGGTCGGCACATTCAAGGAAGTGTAAAGGGCACGTTCGAGCAGCACCGGACCGCGGAAACGGCGGTCGTAGTTTTCCGGCTTCCAGTCGCCATCGGCCACCTTCCAGACCAGCGGACTGTCATCCAGCACGGTCGCCAGCGTGTACTGGGGCGGGCGCGAGAGCGCCGTGAGATAGACCGCCGGCTTGATCAGGGAGCCGATGGGCCGCACCGCATCCAGGGCACGATTGAAGCCAGCGTAGTCGGGTTGGCGGTCGCCGACCAGGGCCAGCACCTCGCCGGTGGCGGGATGGATCACGGCACCCGCCCCCTGCAGGCTGCCTCGTGGCAGACGATGGCGCCGCTCCAGGTCAGGCAGTCCCTTGGCGATGGCCGCCTCCAGGGTGCGCTGGGTGGGCAGGTCGAGGGTGGTGAAGATGCGCAGGCCGTCAGCGGTCAGGGTATCCTCGTCATAGACCTGGCGCAGCTGGCGCCGTACCAGATCGAGGAAGGCAGGTGTCGGTCCCAGGGTCTTGCGGGCCCGCACCACTTCCAGGGAGCCGCGTTTCAGACGTTCGGCACGCGCGCTGTCGAGATATCCGACCGCCACCAGCTTGTCCAGCACCTCATTGCGCCGCTTGCGGGCATTGCTGGCATTCCGGTAGGGATTGTAGAGATTCGGCGCCTGGATCATGCCCGCCAGCAGAGCGGCCTGCTCCAGGTTGATATCCTTTAAACTGACGCCGAAGTAGACCCGGCTGGCCAGGCCGACGCCGTGAATCGAGCGACTGCCGTCCTGACCGAGATAGATCTCGTTGAGGTAGGCCTCCAGGATCTCATCCTTGGAATAGTGCATCTCCAGCAGCATGGCCATGGCGGCTTCGCGCAGCTTGCGCCAGAGGCTGCGCTCGCTGCTCAGATAGAGATTTTTCACCAGCTGCTGGGTCAGGGTGCTGCCGCCCTCGACGGTTCGCCCTGCCTGGGCATTGTGGACGAGAGCCCGCAGGATGCCGCGCAGATCCACGCCATGGTGCTCATAGAAGCGCCGGTCCTCGGTGGCCACGATGGCACTGATCAGCGACTTCGGCACGTCCTTGAGTTTGACCAGAATGCGATCTTCCTGGATCTTCGGGTAAAAGACCCCGATTTCCTCAGGTTCCAGCCGGACCCGCTCCATGTTGCCGGCGCTATCAAGTGCCCGTACGCGGCTGATCCGGTCTCCGGCAAAATCCACGCGCAGGGCCTGGGCGGGCTCCCGGATGTCGCCGAAATCAAAGGCGCGACTGTGGATTTCCAGGGAATGACCGTTGCGACTGTACTGTCCGGGCCGGCCTGGCTCGCTGCTGACCGCCCGGTAGCCGAGGCGCCCGAGCGAGTTGACCAGTTCATCCTCACTCAGGGGGCGACCACTGAAAAGCTCCAGGGGGCGGGCATAGACGCGGGCGGGCACCTGCCAGCGCTTGCCTTCGAAGCGGCTGGTCACCTGCTTGTCCAGATAGAGCAGGCTGGCTACTGCGCCGAGCGAAAAAACGAGGCCCAGGATACCCAGAATCACGGCCAGACGCTTGCTCATGTACTTCCTTTACCAAATGCGGATTTTTGCACGCGAAATCCTAAAGCCACCAGGATGGCGTGCCGAACACGGTGTGTTGTTTCTGCCCACTGGCCGGGATCAGGAACTGCTCCGGACATGGACCCATCCAGTGATGATCGAAGACCCGCCTCCAAGGCGGACTTATGAAAACATAAAAAACTTTAGTCCTTAACTTTGCAAAGCTTACTATACTACGTATTGGTATCATGTAACCAGAGACAAGAATTGCTTAACCCCTGAGGAGATTCGTCAATGCACAAGATCCATATGGCTGCCTCGCTACTCTCCGCCGGCCTGCTGGCCCTGAGCAGTTCGTCTGTTTTCGCCGCCCCCGCGCTGATGTCCGCAGATTGGGCCAAAGAAGCCTGCAATGCCTGGAACAAGGATCCGGTGCTCACCAACAAACTGGTCGAGACCGGCTGGATGAAGAACGACAAGGGCCGGGGCTACAAGATCATGCAGATCTATCGCATGGACTGCCAGAACAGCCCCCGCATCGAAATGAAGATCGCCAACAAGGATGGCAAGGCCATCTGCGTGCAGGCCGGCCATGCCCAGACCAAGCTCGACCCCTCCGTGGATTACGCCATGTGGGCGGAAACCAAACGCTGGATCGAGATGGGCAACGATGATTACGGCCCGATGAAGGCGATGATGTTCGGCCGCCTGAAGTTTCAGGGCCCCAAGGGCGAGGCCATGGGCAACATGAGCCCGTTTACCAACTTCCTGCACCTGGTGGGCAAGGTGCCCAGCGATACTAGCACCTGCCCGACCGCCTGAGTTCAGGCATCCGCAGCAGCGCAGCAGAAAAAGGGATGCAGATGCATCCCTTTTTCCTGGCAGGAACACCTGGCCCGGGCAGGAACCCGCTATAGGTACTTGTTGATGATCTTCGCCAGTTCCGCATAGCCTTGCGGAACCAAATGCACACCATCCGACCCCATCAGGCTGGGCCAGTTGCTCAGGGCCCGGAAATCCTTTTCCGAGTCCACCAGCTTGATGCAGCTATTGCCCTGGGCGGCGATCCAGTCACGTAGTTGCTGGTTCACCCGCTGATTGCGGGCATCCACGCTGTCCTTGCGCGGCAGGATGGTCATGACAAAGACAGTGGCA
>NZ_JBBPCO010000017.1 GCF_038070005.1 Thermithiobacillus plumbiphilus
TTAGGTCGGCCCAATACCGAAAAGAACTTGAGCGGATTTCCTCCGGCGCAACGATGCTAAACCTTAGTAACAAGGCGCTCTCGAACTTGAGAGTTTCGATACCAGACGTCAAGGAACAAAATAAAATTGTAGATCGGATTGTTGAACTAAGGGAATCTTGCCAAGAAATAGAATCCATCTACCAACAAAAACTCGCCGCCCTGGCCGAGCTGAAACAATCCCTGTTGCAAAAAGCCTTTTCCGGCGAACTCACCGCAAACAAGAAAGCCCCCGACGCCATCCTCAAGGAGAAAGTCGCATGATCCGGGAAAACGATAATCCCATCGTCATCTACGAGGACGCCGGCAAGGCCGTCGAAGTGCGGCTGGACGGGAATCAGGAAACGGTCTGGCTGACGCAGGCGCAAATGGCGGAGCTGTTCGATGTCAAGCCGCAGAACGTCACTATCCACCTGAAAAACATCTATGCGGAAGGGGAGCTGGCTGAAAGCGGAACTTGTAAGGATTTTTTACAGGTTCAGCGGGAAGGTGGCCGAGAGGTCGAGCGCAAGCGCAAGCACTACAGCCTGGATGCGGTGATCTCCGTGGGGTATCGGATCAGTTCTGCCCGGGCAACCCATTTCAGAATATGGGCCACCCGCATCCTGCGCGAACACCTGACCCGCGGCTGGACCCTCAACCGCCAGCGTTTCGAGGCCAATGCCCGCGAACTGGAAGCGGCGATGGCCCTGGTGCGCAAGGCGGCGCAAAGCCCGGCGCTGGACACGGGCAGCGGGCGCGGGCTGGTGGATATCGTCGCCCGCTATGCGCAGACCTTTCTGCTGCTGCAGCGCTACGATGAAGGCCTGCTCACCGACCCGCAGGCGCAGCCGGGTGGGCGCCTGCCCAGCCTGGAAGAAGCGCGCGCCGCACTGGACGGCCTGAAAGCCGAGTTGATGGCGCGGGGCGAAGCGACCGAGCTGTTCGCCCGTGACCGGGGCGATGGTCTGGCTTCGCTGCTGGGCAATCTCGAGCAGAGCGTGTTCGGTGAGCCGGCCTACCCAAGCGTGGAGTCCAAGGCCGCGCATCTGCTCTATTTCGTGGTCAAGAATCATCCCTTTTCCGATGGCAACAAGCGCAGCGCCGCCTTTCTGTTCGTGGACTTCCTCCACCGCAATGGCCGCCTGCTGAACGCGGCGGGCGAGCCGGTCATCAACGATGTCGGCCTCGCGGCGCTGACCTTGCTGGTGGCCGAGTCCGACCCGGCCAACAAGGAAACCTTGATCCGCCTGATCATGAACATGCTGGCCGGGGAGAAACATTGAACGAAGCCGAAACCAGAGCCGAGCTGATCGACCCCGCCCTGAAAGCAGCCGGCTGGGGCGTGGTGGACGCCAGCCGGGTGCGGCGGGAGATGATTACCCAGGGCCGCTTGCTGGGCGCGGGCAAGCGGGCCAGGCAGGACATTGCCGACTATGTGCTGATCTATCGTGGCCAGAAGCTGGCGGTGATCGAGGCCAAGAAGCGCGACCTGCCGGTCACCGAGGGCCTGGCCCAGGCCCGGCGCTATGCCGAGCGGCTGCAGGCGCGCTTTGCGTATTCCAGCAACGGCCAGGGCATCTACCGGGTGGACATGCATACCGGGCAGGAGGGCCCTGTCGATGCCTGGCCGGCGCCCCATGAGCTGTGGGCCGCGGCCTTTGCCGAGGAGAATGTCTGGCGCGAGCGCTTCGGCGCCGTGCCCTTCGAGGACAAAGGCGGCTTCTGGCAGCCGCGCTACTACCAGCACAATGCCATCAATCAGGCGCTGGAGGCGGTTGCCGGCGGGCGCGAGCGCATCCTGCTGACACTCGCCACCGGCACCGGCAAGACGGCGATTGCCTTCCAGATCGCCTGGAAGCTGTTCCATGCCCGCTGGAGCCTGGCAGCCCGCGTCTCGGGAGAACCGGCGCGCCAGCCGCGCATCCTGTTTCTGGCCGACCGCAATATCCTCGCCAATCAGGCCTTCAACGATTTCTCCGCCTTTCCCGAGGATGCGCTGGTGCGCATCGACCCGGAGATCATCCGCAAACGCGGCCGGGCGCCGAAGAACGGCAATGTGTTTTTCACCATCTTCCAGACCTTCATGGCGGGGCGTGATGCCGAGGGCAATCCGGCCGGGAATTTCGGCGACTACCCGCCGGACTTTTTCGATTTCATCATCATCGACGAGTGCCACCGGGGCGGCGCCAGTGACGAGAGCAACTGGCGCGGCATCCTCGAATATTTCCGGCCTGCGGTGCAGCTCGGCCTGACCGCCACGCCCAGACGCCAGCACAATGCCGACACCTACGCCTACTTCGGCGAGCCGGTGTATGTCTATTCGCTGAAAGAGGGCATCAACGACGGTTTTCTGACCCCGTTCAAGGTGCGCCAGATCGCTACCACGCTGGATGACTATGTCTATACCGCCGACGATCAGGTGATCGAGGGCGAGGTGGAGCAGGGCCGGCGCTACACCGAGGATGACTTCAACCGCGTCATCGAGATCCGCGAGCGCGAGCAGTTCCGGGTCAGCTTGTTCATGCAGCAGATCGACCAGCGCGAGAAGACCCTCGTGTTCTGCGCCACCCAGGAACACGCGCTGGCGGTGCGTGACCTGATCAATCAGAGCAAGACCAGCACGGACCCGCACTATTGCGAGCGGGTGACGGCGAACGATGGCGCTGAAGGCGAGCGCTTCCTGCGCCAGTTCCAGGACAATGAAAAGACCATTCCCACCATCCTCACCACTTCGCAGAAGCTTTCCACCGGCGTGGATGCGCGCAATGTGCGCAACATCGTGCTGATGCGTCCGGTGAACTCGATGATCGAGTTCAAGCAGATCATCGGCCGCGGCACGCGCCTGTATGACGGCAAGGACTACTTCACGATCTACGACTTCGTGAAGGCCTACCAGCACTTCAGCGACCCGGAATGGGATGGCGAGCCGCTGGCGCCCGAGCCCTGCGCGAGCTGCGGCAACCTGCCCTGTACCTGCGCGGTCGAGCCGCCCCAGCCCTGTGCCGTGTGCCGCCAGCGCCCCTGCGTGTGCGAAAAGGAGCCGCCCGAGCCATGTCCCGTGTGCGGCGAGCAGCCCTGCGTCTGCGAGAAGAGGCGCAAGGTGAAGGTGAAGCTGGCCGACGGCAAGGTGCGCAGCATCCAGCACATGAGCGCCACCAGCTTCTGGGGCCCTGACGGCAAGCCCATCTCCGCCGCCGAGTTCATCCAGCGCCTGTTCGGCGACCTGCCCGCGCTGTTCAGTAACGAAGACGAACTGCGCAGCCTGTGGGGGAGTCCGGACACGCGCAGGAAACTGCTGGAAGGGCTGGCGGAAAAAGGCTATGGCATGGAACAACTGGCCGATCTGGGCAAGCTGATCGAGGCGGAAAGGAGCGACCTGTACGATGTGCTGGCCTACATCGCTTTCAACATGGCGCCGATGACCCGCGCCGAGCGGGTGGCCGCCCACCGCAAGATGATCTTCCAGGATCATGACTACCACCAACGGGAGTTTCTGCAGTTCGTGCTCGACCATTACGTGGCGCGTGGCGTGGGTGAGCTGGATACGGACAAGCTGCCGCAACTGATCGAGCTGAAATACCACACCATGAAGGATGCGGTGCGGGAGCTTGGACCGGCTGGCAATATCCGTGAAGTATTCGTGGGGTTTCAGCGGCATTTGTACGAGGGTGATGACGGGCAACGGGGCGCAGCCTGAGTCAGCTTTGTCGCCTGGATTTTCTGCAAAAGCATGTGCGACTGGGCAGGGTCACATGCCATGTTTCCATGGCATGTGGTTCATCCATTTCAAAATCTATTTGGCTGCTTGCAGGGCATCCACTTCCACTTCTACGCGGCGATCCGGCTGCAGACAATCGATGAGCGCTTTGGTGGCTTTGTCGCCGACACAGGTATCAGCGCTGGTGACTGGTTCTGCGCCATTCACGCCAGTAGCCGTGATCTTGTCTGCTGCAAGCCCTGCGTGATCAACCAGATAAGCCTTGACCGCTTCAGCACGCTGGGTGGAAAGCTTCATGTTATAGTCGTGCGTGCCGATCCGGTCACTGTGTCCCGTTACCTTGATGACCCTGAATTGCGTGCCCTTCAGGTCTTCTGCCAGCTTGTCCAACTGGAGACGACCATCAGGTTTGATGCTGGCCTTGTCAAAATCGAACAGGGAGTCCGCGGAAAAAGCGACCTTCTTTCTCGGCGCTGGTGGCTGCGTGGCGATGACCGCTTGCGGTACGGGCGCCGGCATGGCCGCGGCTTGCTGCGGTGCATTTACCGCAACGACTTGCGGCGCGGGCTTGGTACCACCAAAGCGGTAGATCAGGCCGAGCGAAAACAGGTCGACATCCCCTTTGTTGCCCACCGCGTCGTCGATACGATAGCGCTCCGCTTCGGCACGCATGGCAAGCGCATCATTGAGCGCATATTGCACCCCGACACCAAACTTGTAGTTCGTATCGGTTTTTCTGGGATTAGAGTCAAGCACCTGCACAGCGCCTGTGCCGGTAAATGAATCCCGGGATTGTGCATGATTCACACCGATACGGCCCAATGCGGAGAATCTTTGGGTCAGCGGCAACATGCCGACCGCATCCAGATTGATACCCTGAATCCGAATGTTGCCATTCAATGTGCCAGCCGGGACAGTGTTGGCTGTGTAGCTGAATTTCCCCAGGTTGAAATATCCGCCTTCCAGGGCAAGATATCGGTTGAACTGATAACCTGCCTGGATTTTATAACCCAGATCTCTATTGTCTTCCTGGATGGAAACAGATGTAGCACCTGACTGGAGCAGGCTGCGGGTAATACCTTCATCATCGATGTTGGCGCGCGATTGGCCGATATTGGCACCTACATACCAGCCATTGTCAGCAGCCATTGCCACCGGGCTGATGATGGCCGCGATTATTGCCAACCCGAGGGTCGATGTCTTTGCGAAGTTGATGCCTACTGATTTCATGTTCTTCTCCACAGCGATGCTGTGCTTATTGAATGACGGTGAACGATGTTGCGTATGCTCAAGCCCCTCCAGTTCAAAGGCCGACAGAATATCCTGCCAGCCTTTGAAGCATGATTGCGCCTTACGGGGCAGGGACGTTGATGGTGGTATTGACCATGGTCACCGAAGCATTCAGCCCGATCGCTCTGCCATTGAGCGTTACCTGCGCCACATTGCCCGCTGTTGATATCGACACTGCTTCTGAAGCCAGAATCGTGCCTATCATCGTGCCGCCACCGGCGCCATTGATGGTGGCTGAGCTACCCACTCGCCAGAAGACGTTTTTGGCTTGTGCGCCATTGATCAGAATGATGCTGCGCGGCGCAGCTGGCGCACCTACTGTAAGCGTGCTGGCAGTCTGGAATACCCATACCGCATTGGCATCGCCCTGGCCATCGAGGGTAAGATCCGAGCCGGTTATCTGGAACGAGCCGTCCGCCGCTTGATACACACCCGGCGCCAGCGTCAAACCACCCAGTTGACCCGCCTTTGGGTCAATGCCGCCCGGAAGCGAAGCTGGCGACAGCTTGTCATACGCCTTTTGTGCGTCGGCAAGTGCATTGGTAGCCGTAGTGCATGAGGCGGGGTTGACCGCAGCTGAAGTCGGGCCTGTCGAGGATGTCGTGCAGGTGTAAATCTTGCCGGCTACCGCGCCACGATTTGATCCGTCTTCGGTATAGATATCACCCGCAGAATCATGGAAGCCGGTGATAGCCGAAGGAGCGACGGCCGTGCTTCCCAGATCGCCACCAACCAGGGTGTTGATGCCTTGATTGGTGGTTCCCTTTGTGCCACCCAGATTACCGAAGGGTGCGGCTGCACCTAATGCAACCGGTGAAACCAGCGAGCATGCTTGCGCACCGGTGGTGAATGACCATGTCTTGTTGCTGGCCAATGGGTTACCGGCCACATCCTTGACCCCGTTTGTGACTGTGGCGGTATAGCTGGTGTTCGCCAACAGCGTGTTCGAGGCAGTGAAGGTCGCTATCCTGGTGGACGCATTGTAGGAAACAGTGCCACCAAGCGGCCCAGAACCTGCCGATTGCAAGGTGAAGCTCCCATTGGTGATCGTCAAAGGATCCATGGCTTCGCTGAAAGTCGCGTTGACGGCCTTGTTGAGGCAGACCCCTGTGCTTGCATCAGCAGGATTTACCAGTGTCACGGTCGGTGGTGTGGTGTCAGGTGTCGCAGCAGTGGTAAACGTCCATATATAAATGCTGGGCGCCGGATACGTACCTTGATTACCGGACAGGGCATTGGCTGCCAGATCCGTTGCCGCCGTGGTTACAGTTGCAGTGTAAGTGGTGTTCGGCGCGAGCGCTGCGCCAGGCTTGAATACAGCCGTGCGGGAAGCCGCGGAGTAACCCACATTACCTGCAGGTGAAACACAGGGTGCGGCGCAAGTCAGGGTAAGGCTGTCCGGGGTGATGGATGTCGGTGCCATATCCTCGGAGAACACGGCCTGAATCGCGGTGTTGGTGGGCACGCTCGCTGTCGGGCCAGGTATAGTCGTTTCCGGGATTGTGAAGTTCACGACAGGCGGCGTGGTGTCGGCTGTGGCACCGGTCGTGAATGTCCACACATAATTGCTGCCCAGCGCAGTGCCATATGTGTCTTTGGCTTCACTGGTCACGGTAGCCGTACAGGTAGTACTTGCTGGCAGGTTGGTGTTTGCAGGCAGGGTCAAGGTAGCCATGTTGCCAACCGGCTGATAACTCACCACGCCGGACATCGGCGTACCCACTGCGCAGGCGAGTGTCATGCTGCTGGCGTTGATCGTTGCGGGGTCCATCGCCTTGCTGAAGGCGGCTGTGATGGTTTTTGTATTGACCGGGACCCCTGAAGTATTGGCCTGCGGTACGATTGCTGTTACCGTGGGTCCACGTACTGTAGCCGGTGTTCCCAGAATCGGTTCCTGGTCACTGCCGCAGCCAGCCATCAGGGCGACTGCGAGCAATGCTGTCAGCCCTAAGACTGGCTGGGTAATGCGTTCGAATCTTTGCATGTGTTTCCCTATAGAATGGTCTGAAACCTGAAAACCGCTCACCTCGACCCTTGGTTGGCGCGATGCCAAATCCAGGGTTTGCCGGAAATTGGTGCATTACGACTGTAGAGGGAGCGGGCAGCACGCCTGACGGAAGGTATGGCTGCCCTGAAAATATTCTGGGGCCAGAAACGAATTCTGTCTGTTCGGCAGGCCGCTTATGAGCAAATATCTGCAGCGTGCCCGGCAAGCCAGGATTGGGCCACGCGCATGACGCAGGCGTACCGTGGCGAGTGTTCGCCTCCACACGACCCAGGGCGACCAGCCCCAGAGCACCGAAATGTCCCCTAAACCCCAACAGAATCATCTTTTGGCAGCCCTGTCGCCCGAAGTTCAGGAGCGTTTGTTCCCCTATCTGGAGTTGGTACCATTACCGCTGTGCGCGGTCCTGTATGAGTCCCGACGCCCCATGGGCCACGTTTACTTTCCCACGGACTCCATAGTCTCGCTGCAGTACCTGATGGAAAACGGTGCATCGACCGCGATTTCCGTGGTCGGAAACGAGGGGCTGCTAGGCATCACCTTGTTTCTGGGCGGCGAGAGCACGCTGAGCCGATCCTTGGTACAAAGCGCCGGTTACGCATACCGGCTCCCGAAACCGCGGGTGGAAGATGAATTCAACCGCCACGGCGAGTTGCTGCTACTCATGCTGCGCTACACGCAGGCTCTGATCACGCAAGTCTCCCAAACTGCTGTGTGTAACCGGCATCACTCGATCGAGCAGCAACTTTGCCGCTGGCTCCTGTTGTCCATGGATCGCCTGTCACACAACCACTTGACCATGACACAGGAATTCATCAGCAACATGCTCGGTGTTCGCCGCGAAGGGGTCACCCAGGCCGCGTCGAAATTGCAGCATTTAGGCGTGATTTCATACTCGCGCGGCTTGATCAAGGTACTCGACAGGCCAAGGCTTGAAGCGCTCAGTTGCGAGTGCTACAGCGTGGTCAGAAAGGAAACGGATCTGCTGCTGCATTATCTGCCACAGCGGTCCGTGATTATGGATATCGACGCTATTCCCATCATAACGCTCCGGACACATAGGGAATGAGGGCCAACGAAATCGGAATCTTGAAAGAGCGCTCTTGGTCTAGAGCGCTCTTGGTCTATAGAAGGGCACGCATCCTGCACTTGCTGAAGTCATCAGCCCGATGCAGCCCTGAAACCTTGTGATATACTCCACCCTATTTTCGTCCCTGGGCGAGCCTGCGCATCCTGAGCCCTGCTCAGCTTGCGCCTGAAAAAATCTCATGCCGCCGTGGGCGGCTGTTTGCTATATTAGCCGGGCTGCCGGGTGGCAGCGGGCCTGATGCCTTTTCAACCAAGGAGTTGCCATGCCGCGCAATTATCTCTTCACCTCGGAGTCCGTGTCCGAGGGGCATCCCGACAAGGTTGCCGACCAGATTTCCGACAGTGTTCTGGACGCGATTCTGGCCCAGGACCCGCGCGCCCGCGTGGCTTGCGAGACCCTGGTGACCACCGGCCTGGTGATGATCGCCGGCGAGATCACGACCTCGGCCCAGGTGGATTACGCCCAGGTGGCGCGCCAGACCGTCAAGCGCATCGGCTACAACTCCTCGGCCATGGGCTTTGACTGGGAGTCCTGCGCGGTCATGACCACGCTCGACCGCCAGTCACCGGATATCGCCCAGGGCGTGAATGAGGGCGAGGGCCTGGATCTGGATCAGGGCGCCGGCGATCAGGGCCTGATGTTCGGCTACGCCAGCAACGAAACCGACGTGCTCATGCCGATGCCGATCTACTACGCGCATCGCCTGACCGAGCGTCAGGCCCTGGTGCGCAAGAGCGGCAAGCTGCCCTGGCTGCGCCCCGATGCCAAGAGCCAGGTGACGATCTGCTACGAGGGCGATAAACCAGTGGCCATCGACGCCATCGTGCTCTCTACCCAGCATGGTCCGGACGTCGATCACGAGATGCTCAAGGAAGCGGTGATGGAGGAGATCATCAAGCCGGTGCTGCCGCCGGAGATGCTCACCAAAAATACCCGCTACTTCATCAACCCGACCGGGCGCTTCGTGATCGGCGGGCCGGTGGGTGACTGCGGCCTGACCGGGCGCAAGATCATCGTCGACACCTACGGCGGCGTGGGTAGCCACGGTGGCGGCGCCTTCTCCGGCAAGGATCCGTCCAAGGTGGACCGCTCATCGAGCTATGCCGGGCGCTATGTCGCCAAGAACATCGTGGCCTCCGGCCTGGCCGACAAGTGCGAGGTGCAGATCGCCTACGCCATCGGTATTTCCCAGCCGGTGAGCTTCATGGTGGACACCTTCGGCACCGGCAAGATCGCGGACGAAAAGATCGCCGCCATCGTGCAGGAACACTTCGACCTGCGTCCCAAGGGCATCATCAAGATGCTCGATCTCCTGCGCCCGATCTACGCCAAGACCGCCGCCTACGGCCACTTCGGCCGCGAGGAGCCGGAATTCACCTGGGAACGCACCGACAAGGCCCAGATCCTGCGCGATGCCGCGGGTCTGAAATAAGCTTTATCCGGGCCCGCGCTGTCGCGGGTCCATGCGGTTCAGCCGAGGAGCGCTGCAACGGGAAATCCCGCCAGGCTCGGCCGGACCGGTTTCAAAACGGCGCTCGTTCATTGACAGGAGTTCATCATGAACGCAGTGACGCAAAGTAGCTTCAAGGATTTCAAGGTCGCCGACCTCTCGCTCGCCGATTGGGGCCGCAAGGAAGTCAACATCGCCGAGACCGAGATGCCGGGCCTGATGGCCCTGCGCGAGGAATACGGCGCCAGCCAGCCCCTGAAGGGCGCCCGCATCGCCGGCTGCCTGCACATGACCATCCAGACCGCGGTGCTGATCGAGACCCTGACGGCGCTGGGCGCCGAAGTGCGCTGGTCTTCCTGCAACATCTTCTCCACCCAGGATCACGCCGCTGCCGCCATGGCCGCCGCCGGCATTCCCGTGTTCGCCTGGAAAGGCGAGACCGAGGCCGATTACTGGTGGTGCATCGACCAGACCATCGAAGGACCCAATGGCTGGACCCCCAACATGATCCTCGATGACGGCGGCGACCTCACCGAACTGGTGCACGACAAGCATCCGGAACTGCTCAAGGAGATCCGCGGGCTGTCCGAGGAGACCACCACCGGCGTGCATCGCCTGTATCAGCGCTGGAAGGCCGGCAAGCTAGGCTGCGCCGCCTTCAACGTCAATGATTCCGTCACCAAGAGCAAGTTCGACAATCTCTATGGCTGCCGCGAGTCCCTGCTCGATGGCATCAAGCGCGCCACTGACGTAATGATCGCCGGCAAGGTGGCCGTGGTCGCGGGCTATGGCGATGTCGGCAAGGGCTGCGCCCAGAGCCTGCGCGGCCAGGGCGCGCGCGTGCTGATCACCGAGATCGACCCGATCTGCGCCCTGCAGGCGGCCATGGAAGGCTACCAGGTCGTGACCATGGACGAAGCCGCGCCCATCGGCGACCTCTTCATCACCGCCACCGGCTGCTGCAATGTCATTACCCGCAAGCACATGGAGCAGATGAAGAACGAGGCCATCGTCGGTAACATCGGCCATTTCGATGACGAAATCGACGTGGCGAGCATCCGCGACCTGACCTGGGACAACATCAAGCCGCAGGTGGATCACGTGATCTTCCCGGACGGCAAGCGCATCACCCTGCTGTCCGAGGGCCGTCTGCTGAACCTTGGCAATGCCACCGGTCACCCGAGCTTCGTGATGTCCAACAGCTTCACCAACCAGGTGATGGCGCAGATCGAGCTGTGGACCAACATCGACCAGTACGAAAAGCAGGTGTATGTGCTTCCCAAGCACTTGGATGAAAAGGTCGCGCGTCTGCACCTGAAAAAGCTTGGGGTGCACCTGACCGAACTCAGCACCGGACAGGCGGAGTACCTTGGTTTGCCCAAGGAAGGGCCCTACAAGCCGGATCATTACCGCTACTGATCTGCTGTGGTCCCTGGCGGCGCGTGGCAGCTTGCGCGCGCCCCTGCTGCCCTGGAGGCCTCTGATTCATGAAAGAATGTTCCATCGAATTTTTCCCGCCCAAGAACGCGGCGGGCGAGGCGCGTCTGCGCGAAACCATCGAAGGCCTGCTGCCGCTGAAGCCCAGCTTTGCCTCGGTGACCTTCGGCGCCGGTGGCTCGACGCGCGAGCGCACCTTCGACACCGTGCGCATGATCAGTCAGGACTATCCGCTGGAGGCCGTGCCGCATCTGTCCTGCATCGCCTCGACCCGGGAGGGCATCCGCGAGATCCTGGAAAACTACCGCGCCCAGGGCATCGGGCGCATCGTTGCCTTGCGTGGGGATCTGCTGCCAGGCATGGACACGCCCGGCGAATTCCGTCACGCCAACGAGCTGGTGGCCTTCATCAAGGATTTCGGCGGCTTCGAGATCCACGTGGCGGCCTATCCGGAGATGCACCCCGAGTCGCCGGAGCCGGTCATCGATCTCGAGAACTTCATCCGCAAGACCCGGGCCGGCGCGGACGTGGCCATCACCCAGTATTTCTACAACAACAATGCCTATTACCAGTTTGTCGAGGATCTGCGCCGGCGGGATGTGGACATCCCGGTGGTGGCGGGGGTGATGCCGATCGCGAGCTATGAGCAGATCGCGCGTTTCTCCAAGCTCTGCGGTGCCGAGATCCCGCGCTTCATCCACGTGCGCATGGAGGCCTATGCCGATGATCCCGCCTCGCAGCGCGCCTTCGGCATTGAGGTGGTCACGCGCCAGTGCGAGGACCTGCTGCGCCAGGGCGCCCCGGGCCTGCACTTCTATACCCTGAATCAGGCCGAACCGACCGCCACCATCTGGCGCAACCTGGGCCTGGGCTAGTCCGGCTTGCCCGCTGGCGCGCCTGCCGCGTTCTCCGGCGATACGACGATGAGGATGCTGCAAGGCGCCTCATCGAGCAGGGTGGCGCCCACCGAGCCCCGCCACCAGCGCGCCAGTCGGCTCTGGTTGCGGTGGCCGACGACGATCAGGTCGATGCCCAGTTCCCGGGCCGTGAACAGGATGCGTTCGGCGGGCTCGCCCACGGCCAGGTGGCCGGTGGCTTGCAGGCCACGTTCCTGCAACCAGTGTACCCCTTCCTCAAGGATTTCCCTGGCCTCCCTTTCCTCGATCTGAAAGATGTCCTGGGGCAGGATGCCATCGGCGAGCGCCAGTCCGGACAGGGGCTGCATCACCGCCAGCAGATGAGTCTCTGCACCGCAGGCAATGGCCATCTCCGCACCCCGGCGCAGTGCCGCGCGCCCTTCCCGGGAGCCGTCGTAGCTAAGGAGCAAGTGCTGATACATTGAGCCCTCCGGTTCAATGGCCGTGATTTCAGCCGGTGCTGGCGCTCTGGCTGCTATCTGTCAGTATAGTCTCTCGTCGCTTGCGTGTTGTTCTCCCGGATGACAACTGGATCTGTGCGGCTCTGACAGTTGCTCCCCATGCTGCTTGATGCGCAGGATCACCGAGGCACAGTGCGCCAGTTCGTCCTCCGGGATGCCCTCCAGCAGCTCGTCGCGCAAATGGGCGGCAGTCGCTTCGATCTGCTGCAGGGCGGCGTCGGCCTTGGGCATCAGATGCACGGTCTTGCTGCGCCGGTCCAGCGCTGTCTCGCGCCGCTCGATCCAGCCATCGGCGGCGAGGCGGTTCAAAAGGCCGGTGAGGGTGGGGCCCATGATGCCGATGTTCTCGGCCAGCGCCGACTGCGTCATGCAGTCCTTGCTGCGGGACAGATAGAGCAGCACCATCCATTTGGCCTGACTCAGACCCAGGGGCCTGAGGCGCTGGTCCAGCCTGGACCGCCAGATCCGCGCCGTTTCGGCAAGCAGCATGCCAAATTCCTGAGGCTGAAATGGGTCCGACATGGCGAATCCTCCCTGATTTTGTAGTTTGCTAAGCATTAGCATGGGATGCAGCATCAGTAAACAGCTGGAGGACCTAGGTGAAGCCGCCGGACGGCTTTGCTAAGATGCAGTTTTCGGGTGTTTATCGGAGGCCGTCGTGACTCAGTGGTATTTCAACTATGAAAACCGTCAGACAGGGCCGCTGACGCATGAGGAAGCCCTGCGCGAGGCAAAGCTGCACCCGGATGCCATGGTCTGGCGCGAAGGCTTCTCGCACTGGCTGCCCCTGGCGCAGGTCACGGAACTGCAGGCATCCGCCGACCCCTGGCGGAGTGCGCCACCCCCAGTCAGCCAACGCAGCGCGCACGAGATCGACTACACCCTCTTCGGCGAGGAGATGCAGTACGTCGAGATCGAGCTCGATCCGGGCGAGAGCGCTGTGGCCGAGGCGGGTTCGATGATGTACAAGGACGCCAGCATCGACATGCAGACGGTGTTTGGCGACGCCTCCCAGCAGCAATCCAGCGGCTTCATGGGCAAGCTCCTGGGCGCGGGCAAGCGCCTGATCACCGGCGAGAGCCTGTTTACCACGGTATTCACCCACAACGGGCACGGCAAGGCCCACGTCGCCTTCGCCGCGCCCTATCCCGGCAAGATCATTCCCGTGGATCTGCAGGAAAACGGTGGCCGCCTCATCTGTCAGAAAGACAGCTTTCTCTGCGCCGCGCGCGGGGTCTCGCTAGGCATATACTTCCAGCGCCGCATCATGACCGGGCTTTTCGGCGGCGAAGGCTTCGTGATGCAGAAGCTCGAAGGCGACGGCATGGTCTTCGTGCATGCCGGCGGCACCATTCTCAAGCGCGAACTGGCGCCGGGGGAGGTGTTGCACGTCGATACCGGCTGTGTGGTGGCCCTGCAGGACAGCGTGGATTTCGACATCGTCCAGGCGGGTGGCATCAAGACCATGTTCTTTGGCGGGGAGGGGCTCTTCTTCGCCACGCTGCGCGGTCCGGGCACCGTCTGGCTGCAGTCGCTGCCCTTCTCGCGCCTGGCCGGGCGCATGCTGATGGCGGCGCCCCAGAACGGTGGCAGCGTCGGTGAGGGCTCTGTCCTGGGCAGGCTGGGGAATATCCTCGATGGTGATTGACGCCGCATGAGCGGAGTCTGGCAGGGCTGGCTGATACGCGAGGACGCCGCGCCCGAGCAGGTGACAGTGCGTCCGGCAGACAGCGGCCTGGAACTGACAGATGGCCAGGGTAGTACCGAGCTCTGGCCATACACTGAGCTGCTGCAGGCAGGTGGTCGCCATGCTGGCGAGCCACTGCGATTTACGCGGGGGGGCGGTCAGCTGCAGGTGGCCGATCCCTTGCTGCTCAAGGCCATCCATCGACAAAGCCGCCAAGGGCTCAGGCATCTGCACCCCCCAGGCCGCGGCATGCGCCTGCTGGTACTGTCACTGGCCCTGATCCTGGGCGGATTCGTCCTGCTGCTCCTGGCGGCCTATTTCTGGGCCTTGCCCGCCCTGAGCGATGCGCTGGCAAAGCGGGTGCCGTCAGTTTGGGAGGCCCGGCTGGGCCAGCAGGTGGTCGCAAGCCTGGCCGCGAAGGCGCCGGTTTGCCAGGATCCCCAAGTGAACCGGGCAGTCAGTGGGATCGTGCAGCGCCTGGCCAGCACCGTGCCGAATAACCCCTATACCTTCCGGGTGCTGGTCCTGCGCGACCCGCAGGTCAATGCCCTGGCCGCGCCGGGCGGATATATGGTGGTCTACAGCGGCCTGCTGGAAAAGACCCGACGTCCCGAGGAGCTTGCCGGGGTGCTGGCCCATGAGATGCAGCACGTCCTGCAGCAGCACAGCACCAAGGCCATCCTTCGACAGCTCTCGGGTACCGTGCTACTGAGTACGGTACTGGGGGATCTGGGCGGCGCCCAGCAGCAGGCGCTGGAGATCGCCACTCGGCTGGGTGATCTGCGGTATAGCCGCCAGAGTGAAACTGCGGCGGATCTGGGCGGGTTACGCATGTTGCAGGCCGCAGGCATCGATCCCCGGGGCATGCCGGACTTCTTTGGCGTGCTTGAAAAAAGCGAGAGTGAGAGGGAAGGGCGCGCGCCGGGTTTCTTGTCCTCGCACCCCGAAACCCGTGAGCGTATTCGTAGCCTGGAAGCCAGCCTGGATGCTTCAGCCAAAGGCTTCACGCCGCTCCAGAACTCGCCGCCCTGGACCACTCTGCGAGAATTGTGCAGCCTTGATCGGCCCCGTGGATAAAACCTTAGGCGCTGGAGGGCGCCGGCATTTTGTCGGACAATCGGTGGGACTGCCTGCCAGCCCCTGTTGGGATTGCTATAGGGCATTACATCGGTCCGCCAATGACGCACCCGGGTCAACCGAGAGCAGGAATCTGAATGGCCAAAGCCGCTGAATCCGGGAACAACGCACTCAAGCTGCTGACCTACAACATCCAGGTCGGGATTGGCTCGAGCCGGTTCCATCACATGCTGTCCCATGGCTGGCGCTATGTCATGCCGCATGGCCAGAGCCTGAGCAATCTGCAGCGCATTGCCGAAATCATCAGTGGTCAGGATGTCGTGGGGCTGAATGAAGCGGATGCCGGTTCATTTCGCACGCGTTATCTCAACCAGGCCGGCTTCCTCGCCCAAAAAGCGGGCTATCCCTATTGGGAGCAGATGATCACCCGCGATCTCGGGCATGTGGCGCAGCATACCAACAGTGTGCTTTGCCGCAGCGCCCCGGCGCGGGTGGAGCGGCACCGTCTGCCCAGCCTGATGGATGGTCGCGGTGTGCTGGAGGTGCATTGCGAATATGCGGGCCGTCCCCTGATGGTGTTGATCGCCCACCTGGGTCTGGGACGCGCCGGGCGGATGGCGCAGATGCGCTATCTGGCGGAACTGGTCCGCAGCGCCCCGAACGTGGTGCTCATGGGCGATCTCAACTGCAGTGTCCGCTCTCCGGAAGTTTGCTGGCTCTTGAAGAACACCCCGCTCCATGCCCCCCCGCGCGCGCTGCCGACTTTCCCAAGCTGGCGGCCAGTGCTCGATCTCGATCACATCCTGATCAGTGACACCCTCGCATTCCAGAATCTTGCCACGGTTCCCGAGCCCCTTTCCGATCACCTCACCCTGCAGGCGGCCGTGCGCTGGCGCGATTAGCAGGTGGCTGCCCCGACAATTGTCGTTTCCGGTATTGCATCACGGCACGAAAGCCCAGCAGGACAGCCAGGATGGCCGCATAGGTCAGTGGCTCCTGCAGATCCGCCTTGACCAGCCAGACATAGTGCAGCACGCCGGCAATGGCGCTGACGTAAATCAGCTTGTGCAAGCGCTGCCAGCGCTGGCCGCCGAGGCGCTGCATCATGCCGCGCGTGGAGGTCAGGGCCAGGGGGATGAGCAGCACGAAAGCCAGAAAGCCCATGGTGATGAAGGGCCGGTCAAGGATGTCATAGACCATGCCCTTCCAGTCAAAGAACTGATCCAGCCAGATATAGATCGCGAAATGCAGGCAGGCGTAAAAGAAGGCAAACAGCCCGAGCATTCGGCGCAGCCGCATGGGCCACTGCCAGTGCGTGATCTGGCGCAGGGGCGTGATGGCCAGGCTCAGCAAAAGAAAATTGAGCGTCCAGTCGCCGGTTTCCCGGGTGATGGCTTCAATGGGATTGGCGCCCAGGCTATCCTGCACATAGCCTTGCACCAGCAGCGCCAGGGGCAGCAGGCTGGCGATGAAGATCGGCGGTTTGTAGTAATGGACTGCCCGCAGGTTCATCAGAAATACTTGTTCAGATCCATGCCGCGGTAGAGATGAGCGACCTGCTCTCCGTAGCCGTTGTACATCAGGGTGGGGCGCTTGCGGAATTCGCCAATGCGTCGCTCGCGCTTCTGGCTCCAGCGCTTGTGCGAGACTTCGGGGTTGACGTTGGCGTAAAAGCCATATTCCTCTGGCGCGGCGCGCATCCAGGTGGTGGCTGGCTGGCGGCTCAGAAAGCGGATGCGCACGATGCTCTTGGCGCCCTTGAAACCATATTTCCAGGGTACGACCAGCCGCAGGGGCGCGCCATTCTGGTTGGGCAGGATCTGGCCGTAGAGCCCGACGGCGAGCAGGGTCAGGGGATGCATGGCCTCATCCAGCCGCAGGGCCTCGAAATAGGGCCAGGGCAGGAGCTCGCGTTGCTGGCCCGGCATCTGTGCCGGATCCTGCAGCGTGATGAAGGCGACATAGCGCGCGCTACCCAGCGGTTCGGCCTGGCGGATCAGGGCATTGAGCGGCAAGCCCGCCCAGGGAATCACCATGGACCAGCCTTCCACGCAGCGCATCCGGTAGATGCGCTCTTCCAGCGGCGCGAGTTTCATGATCTGGTCGATGTCATAGACGCGCGGCCGCCTGACCTCGCCTTCCACGCTGACCGTCCAGGGTCGAGGCTTCAGATAGCGTGGCGCCAACTTGCTGGGCCCTTCCTTGCTGGAGCCAAATTCGTAGAAGTTGTTGTAGGTCGTGACATCCTTGAAAGGCGTGAGCTTTTCAGTGGTGCTGTAGGCGCTCTTGCGGATGTTACCCAGTCGCGTGGTCGCCGCCGCTACTTCTGGCGAGAGCAGACCGGGCAGGAGCGCCCCGGCACCCAATCCCGCGCCGAGCAGACCGGCCCTGGCCAGAAACTGACGCCTACTGTAGTAGAGCGTCTCATCGGTGATCTCGCTTGGCTTGATGTCGCTGGGCTTCTTGATGAGCATCTGCTCTCCCGAATGTGATCCATTTTAAATATAGATCGAGTTCAGGCCGGGAAGTTGCTTTCAAAAAACTCAGTGTTTTTCGTGTCCGCCTGCGTGGCCAGCGGGGTGCACCCCGGAAGCGGGGTTCACGCCGGTTCTCTTCATGACCTGACCCGGCGCGCTCTGTTTTTTGATCTGGCCGGGCGGTACGGCACAGCCCGCGGCTTGCAGGGCAAAGAGGACCAGGATGGAAAGTGTGATGCTGCGCATGGGTAGCTCTCTTTGTCGGTTTACTGGCGGGCACTTTCCAGTCGGCCACAGGCCCAGGTGATATCTGAAACAGGATCTATCCTCAGGCCGAGGCGCTGCCGCGTGATCGTGCCGGGATGGCACCATCGATCAGGGACTGGTTCTTGCGGAGGAGAAAGGCATGGCAGTCCGGGGCCGGCAGGGGGTGGCAGAAATGAAATCCCTGCAGGGTTTCAACACCCAGCTCAGCCAGTATCCGCGCACTTTCGGCGTCTTCCACGCCCTCTGCGACCAGGGTCAGGCCCATGGCATGACCCATTTCCACGATGGTGCGGACCATACTGCGCCCTTTCCGGTGCTTGATCCGGTGGACAAAGGAAATGTCGATCTTCAACTCGTCGACCGGCATGTCATGCAACTGCGACAGCGAGGAATAACCCGTGCCGAAGTCATCCAGGGACAGGCGGAAACCGGCCTGGGCCAGTTCCCGCAAGGAGCCGGTTGATTGATTGATGTCCTGGGTGGCCACGCTTTCGGTAATCTCGAGAATCAGCTGTTCCGGGCGGATGGCATGCTGTTTGACCAGTTCCTGTAGGTATTTGCCAAAATCCTGCGAGAAAAGCTGACGTCTGGATACGTTGACCGCCAAGCGCAGATCCAGTCCTTGCGCCAGCCAGTGGCTGTACTGTTGCAGGGCTTGTTCAAGCACCAGCCGCCCCAGGTGCTGGATCAATCCCATGGATTCCGCCATGGGAATGAAGGTGGCGGGACTGACCCAGCCCAGTTTTGCGTCATGCCAGCGTGCGAGTGCCTCGACCCCGGTGACCTGTCCGGTTCCGGCGTCCACCAGCGGCTGGTAATAGACTTCGATGTGCTGCTGGCGCAGGGCCGCAGCCAGACGCGCGCCCAGTTCGAAATCGGGATTGGCGACACCACTTTGCACCAGGGTGCTGAATAGCTGGACGTTGTTGCGGCCCTGCGATTTGGCATGATATAGCGCCTTGTCCGCCTGGACCAGCAGGGTTTCGCCATTGTCCGCGTCATCCGGGAACACGGCCACACCGATGCTCAGCGAGATGCTGACATCCATGTGGTCGATCAGCAGCTTCTGGTAAACGCTCTGCAGCAGACGCTCGCCGATGGCGCGAATACCCTCGGCGCTGCCGAGCTCCGGGCTCAGAACGATGAACTCGTCACCCCCCCAGCGGGCCAGTGTGTCACATTCTCGCAGGTTGCCCTGCAGGGCCCGGGTTACGGCCAGCAGCAGCTGGTCGCCCGCCCGGTGTCCATGCAGGTCATTGACCTGCTTGAAGTTGTCCAGGTCGATGAACATCACGGCCACTTTCTGCTCGCGCCGCGTGGCCTGGATGATGGCACGCTCCAGACGGTCCTCCAGCAGGGCCCGGTTGGGCAGCCCGGTCAGGGCATCATGCAGGGCCAGCTGGGTGATGCGCTTTTCCTGCAGGTAGGCATCGGTCACGTCCCGCAGAACGCCGCGAATGCCGGTGTTCCCGCCATCTCGCAGATGGCGGATGAAGCGGCCCTCGATCCAGTGTTCCTGTTTTTTTTGTCCCGCCAGACGAAAGCGCAGGCTGACCGTACCACTGTCACTGCGTTCGAGATCCGCCAGGGCTTCCTCCAGCCTCCGGCGATCCTCATGGTGCAGATACCGAGCCAGGGTCTGCCCGGTGTTCTTTGGGTCCATGTCGAGCCCGATCAGCTCCTGCCAGCGGTCGGACACCTGCATGATGCGCCCTTCAAAGGACAGCTCTATCACGACCTCGTCAAAGAGGCTGAGGGTGTTGAGATAATCTGCGCGGGCTTCCGCTGCCGCCCGCGCCTTGCTCAGTTCGGTGATTTCATCGAGTTCGCAGCGAAAGTTCAGGAGTTTCAAACTTTTTTCGAGGATGCAGAAGCCGGTGAAGCCCGCCAGCAGCAGATTGATGCCGGAGAAGGCCAGCAACAGCAGTGCCAGCCAGGTGTATTGTGGTGCCAGAAATATGAGCAGACCGCAAAAGGTGATGAAGCCGCCGATCAGGGTCCGGACCGTGGGCTCGATGTAGGAAAGCCGTCCCGCTCTTTTCAGCCCGCGTTGTTGTTGCATCACTGCTCCTGTCCCCGGATCATGTTTTTGTCCTCAGTTATGAAAATAGCGGGCTTTGGGCATTTCGCAACATGAAAACCGCCAGGTGGAACTTTCCCGACCGAACTTCGACCTATGCCGCAAAGGGCGGACACGGTGCAGAATGCCAAAATCATAATGTTTTCAGGAGGTGACAGATGAAGAGCTGGCAAGTTGCAATGAAGGATGCCGCCATCTCCGGTGGCTTCGCGGCCATGGCGGTCAACGCTACGACCGCAGTCCTTGGTCGGGCGGAAACCGGCCATGCGCTGGCGCCGATCAACGCCGTCAGTCATGTGCTCTGGGGTGACCGGGCAGCGGAAATGGATCAGGCCTCGATGAAATACACCTTCAATGGTCTGGCCATCAACAGTGGGGCCGCAGTGTTCTGGGCCACGATCTATGAAAAGTTCTTCGGCGAGGCCGCCGACAGGCGGGATCTGCCTCTGGCGCTGCTGGGCGGTGGCTTGGTGGGTGGCATGGCTTACGTGGTGGACTACCACCTCGTGCCCGAGCGGCTGACGCCGGGCTATGACAAGCGTCTGTCGGGCAAGTCGATGGCGGTACTTTATGGTGCCCTGGCGCTGGGGCTTACGATCGGCGCGCTGTTACGCAAGCAGCGCGCTGGCTGAGGCTGTCGGGGTGTTGGTGGGCCGGCCGCCTGCGCTTTGCCGCCCCCACATCACTGTTATGTCGGCATTGCTTCTCGTCCGGCCACTGGCGTAGCCTCATCGATTTGACAAGTACTGCCAAACAGGAGGTGATCTGCGGAATGCAATATTCGACTTTGAATAGGGCAAGAGGTTTTAGGGCAAGAGGTTTTTTTCCGCTGCTTCTTGGGGGGATGGGTCTGGCTGGCTTGGTTGATGCGAGTCCGGTCAATGCAAGCAGTCAGGGTGTCGTGCCTGCGCTGGCTGCTCTGGACATGTCTCAGGACCAGGTCCAGGCCGAGGTGGAAACGGCGCCACCGGACGCGGGCAAAACCAGTTCCGAAGCGGATGCCGAGGCAATCCCGACCGAGAATGAGCAGGGATTCAAGCTGGGCGGCGCCTTTCGTGCCAATATCATTCGCAGGGATTGGGTTTCTCCGTATAAAACGCCCGAGGTGGATGTGGACACCATCCGGCTCAACCTCGATTACTCAGACGGGCCGGTGATCGGTTCGGCGGAGTATCGCTATTATCCCTACAGGGGCGGACAGCAGACCCACTTTGTTCATCATGCATGGATGGGCTACAAGTTCGCGGATGAAGGCGAGGTGCAGGCGGGTATCCAGCAGGTGCCCTTTGGCATTCTGCCCTATGCTTCGAATTCCTGGTTTTTTCAGTTGCCCTATTATGTCGGTCTGGAGGACGCTTACAATCTGGGCGTCAAGTACGGCAACAAATGGGGATCCTGGAGCGGGCAGGTCGCTTATTATGCCCGTCCTGCCCCGAATGGTGTGGGCGAGAGCGAGGATAGCGCCCGTTACACGTATAACGTGGTGCAGGAAGGCGACGCGCAAAACAAGGAGCGGAACACCATCAACGGGCGTCTGAGTTATACCGCCGAGCATGGTCCCGACTCATCCACGGAATTGGGTATGTCGCTGATGCTGGGTCAGGTACCGAATGATCTCACGCATCGGACGGGTAGTCGCTGGGCTGCGGCTGTGCATGCCAAGGGCGAATACGGACGCTGGGGTACCAAGCTGGAGGCAATCCGCTATCAGTACAACCTGAAGAACCCGGTGGGGCAAAGCGATGACGTCGTGGTCATGGGCGCCTACGATTTCCCTTACGAGGTCGCTGCCAAGGGCAGCATCCTGGCCGCCGGTCTCAGCTATACCTTGCCGGTGAATCGCTGGTATCTCAAGGACGTGACGTTCTATAACGATTACAGCATCCTGATGAAGGATGCCGACGGGTTCCTGGACACGCAGCAGAACGTGAGCGGCGCTTCCTTTGGTCTGGGACCGCTGCTCATTTATGTTGATCTGGCTTTCGGCAAGCAGCACCCCTATATGACGCCGAGCTTTTCCGAGGGGCTGGCAGCGGGCGGCCCGGACAATGACTGGCACACCCGCTTCAACGTCAATGTGGGCTACTATTTCTAGTGCAACTCCGGCGGTCTGAATAGCCGCCGGACCTACCAGCCCATCCATTTTGCGTATTCAGCCAGGAAATTCTGGATGATCTGGTCCCGTGTGAAGCCCTCCAGGGGCGTTTCGCTTACGGTGCCACCACGCAGCAGGATTTCCGCCATGCAGGTCGGTTCACCGGCCGATCCACGCAGTTCGGGAAAAGCGAAAGGCATGCGCCGGTAGGTCCGGCCACGCAGGGTGTAGGTGAATTCCTCATTGCCTTCTCGCAAGACGACCAATGTGGCCTGGAAGGGGTGGCGGTCGACCTGGACCCCCCGCCCATTGCGCTGCAACTCGGCGGCAAGCCGCTTGAATGCTGGGTCAACTTCCTCATCCATGAATCGACGGATCCGGGGACGGCAGGTCTCCGTGTCGGTATGTCCCCTGGAGGGACGCTGGCGTCCGATCAGCGTCTGCAGTTGGGTGCGCCAGTCGCCTATCTGTGCAGTATCTTCGGTCTCGGGCTCCTCGGCAGGCGCCAGCGTGGCGGGGCTGGTTGCCGCAGCCCGAAAGGCGCCTCTTTTATTCTCGATACTCAAGCCGCGCATGAGACTCCAGCACATCAGGATCATGACGAAGCTGAAAGGCAGGGCCGTGGTAACGGCGGCGGTTTGCAAGGCCTGCAGGCCCCCGGCCAGTAGCAGTACCGCAGCGACCACGCCTTCGGTGGTGGCCCAGAAAACTCGGGTGATCACAGGTGGATTCGGATTGCCGTTGGTAGTCATGATATCGATGACCAGTGATGCCGAATCCGACGAAGTGATGAAGAAGGTGGCGACTACCAGTGTGGCCAGCGTCGAGCTGATCAGTGGCCAGGGTAGCCTGTCCAGCATGGCGAAGATGGCGGTTGGCACGCTGTCGGCGACTGCCGCGCTAATGCCGCCGGGGCCGAAGATCTCCATGTGGAGGGCGGTGTTGCCGAAGACGATAAACCAGAAGAAAGTCAGCAGGGTTGGCGCGAACAGGGCTCCGCCAATGAATTCCCGTATGGTGCGGCCACGCGAAATCCGGGCGATGAACATACCTACGAAAGGCGACCAGGATATCCACCAGCCCCAGTAGAACATGGTCCAGCTCGCCTGCCATTCAATTCCCTGAAACGGGGTTGTGCGAAAGCTCATGCCCAGCAGCGTTTGCGCGTAATGGCCAAGGCTCTGGACGAAGCTGCTGAGCAAAAAGATGGTCGGACCTGCGAAAAAGACGAAGAGCAGCAATGCTAACGCCAAGCCCAGATTGATCTCGCTCAGCCGGCGCATTCCCCGGTCGAGGCCGGTAACCACCGATACGGTAGCCAGAATGGTAATGCCGGCGATGAGCCAGATCTGGTTCGCGGTGGACTCCGGGAGCAGGCCCAGATAGTTCAGCCCCGCGTTGATCTGCATGACGCCCAAGCCAAGCGAGGTGGCGACGCCAAACAGCGTGCCAAATACCGCCAGGATTTCCACGGCATCTCCGGCGGGGCCGTAAATGCGTCTGCCGAGCAGGGGGTAGAGTGTGGAGCGAATCGTTAGCGGCAGGTCATGCCGGTAGGCGAAATAGGCAAGAGACAGGCCGACCACGATGTAAATGGCCCAGGCATGCAGACCCCAGTGGAAAAAGGCAAGCTCCATTGCCTCGCGCGCCGCGTCGGTGGTTCCAGGCTGGCTCACCAGTGGGGCGGTATAATGCAGGATGGGTTCCGCTACCCCATAGAACAGCAGGCCGATGCCCATGCCGGCGGAAAAGAGCATGGCGAACCAGGTCGCATAGCTATATTCCGGTTCCTCATCATTCTGGCCCAGGCGCACCAAGCCGTAGGAGCTGAAGAACAGAAAAAACACAAAAAATAGAAAGCCTGCTGTGGCAAGGACGTAAAACCAGCCGAAATTGGCGACGATCCAGCCTTGCAGCATGGTGAACATGCTGCCTACCTGCTTGGTAAAAAGCGCGCTCAAAAGCACGAACAGGAGAATGACGCCTGCGGAGATGAAAAATACCGGTCGGTTGGTCGTTTGGGTGGCCTCGTTCAATGTATTCTCCTTTTGCTCTCAGTTCTTGAGTGCAAGCTTAACCCGTGGCGAGCTTGAATGCATGGGGCTCCCTGGTCGCGCGCGGTTTGGCGAGGTGTCGTGGGTGTATTTGCGTTGAAAAATCACCAGGCGCAGGCTGGAACTGAAGCCTTTCAGTCGCTATGATAGGCCTTAATTTTCTCCGCGGGAGCCCCGATGTCCCTGGATCAGAAAACCGTTGAACACGTTGCCCACCTGGCCCGACTGGCCCTTTCGCCCGAGGACCTCGCGGCGCGCACGGTCCAGCTCGAACGCATTCTCGATGTCATTGCCGAGATGCAGGCCATCCACACCGAAGGCGTGACGCCCATGGCCCATCCCCTGGATCTCAGTCAGCCCTTGCGGCCTGACGTCGTTGGCAATGCTGATGAGCGGGACAAGCTCATGCAGAATGCGCCGAGCCAGGCCGCCGGCCTGTTCCGGGTGCCCAAGGTCATCGAATAGCGGCGGATTCCCCTCGCACACTGTCTTGCGTTTTCACACGAAGGATTTCCCTTGTCAGCCACCGAACTTACCGAACTGACGCTGGCGGAGCTGTCCGCCGGTCTGGCCGAAAGGCAGTACTCCGCCCGTGAACTGACCCAGGCCTTTCTGGCGCGCATCGAAAGCCTGAATCCCACGATCAATGCCTATGTCAGCGTCACCGCCGATGCGGCCCTGACGGCTGCGGAGCAGGCCGATGCTCGGCGCGCCCAGGGCGGACAGGGGCCGTTGCTCGGCCTGCCGCTGGCGCACAAGGACATCTTTGTGACAGAGGGCGTGAAGACCACCTGCGGCTCGAAGATGCTCAGTGATTTCGTCGCGCCCTATGACGCCACCGTGGTGCAACGCCTGAAGGATGCCGGCATGGTCATGCTCGGCAAGCTCAACATGGACGAGTTCGCCATGGGCTCCTCCAACGAGACGAGTTTCTTTGGCCCGGTGAAAAATCCCTGGGATACCACGCGCATCCCCGGCGGCTCCTCGGGCGGTTCGGCGGCGGCCGTGGCCGCGCGCCTGGCCCCGGCGGCCACCGGCACCGACACCGGCGGCTCGATCCGCCAGCCGGCCGCCATGTGCGGCATCACCGGCCTCAAGCCCACCTATGGGCGGGTCTCGCGTTACGGCATGATCGCCTTTGCTTCCAGCCTTGATCAGGCCGGTCCCATGGCGCGTAGCGCCGAGGATTGCGCCCTGTTGCTGAACGCCATGGCCGGGCATGATGCGCGCGATTCCACCAGCCATCCGGGATCAGTGCCAGACTACAGGGCCAGCCTGAACCAGCCCCTGCAGGGCCTGCGCATCGGTGTGCCCGAGGAGTTCTTCGGCGCCGGTCTCGATGCCGAGGTCGGCGCCATGGTGCAGGAGGCGATCCAGCAGTTCACGAAGCTGGGCGCCACGGTCAAGCCGGTGCACCTGCCCAACAACCCGCACGCGGTGAGCACCTATTACGTGCTGGCGCCGGCCGAGGCCTCCAGCAATCTGGCCCGCTTCGACGGCGTGCGCTATGGCCACCGGGCGGCGGACGCCAAGGATCTCATGGACCTGTACAAGCGCTCGCGTGCCGAGGGTTTCGGTCCCGAGGTGCAGCGCCGCATCCTGGTCGGCACCTATGTGCTCTCGGCCGGTTACTACGACGCCTATTACCGCAAGGCCCAGCAGGTGCGCGCCCTGATCCGCCAGGACTTCCAGAACGCCTTTGCCGAGGTGGACGTGATCATGGGGCCCACGGCCCCGAGTGCCGCCTTTGGCCTGGGTGAGAAGGCCGATGACCCGGTGGCCATGTATCTGGCCGACATCTACACCATCGCCGTGAATCTTGCCGGCATCCCGGCCCTGAGCCTGCCCTGCGGCTTCACCCAGGCCGGCCTGCCGGTGGGTCTGCAGATCATGGGCAACTATTTTGAAGAGGCGCGGCTGCTGAACGTTGCGCATCAATACCAGCAGGCGACGGACTGGCACCGCCGCCGGCCGGGAGGGATCGACTGATGCAATGGGAAGTCGTCATCGGGCTGGAAATCCACACCCAGCTCAACACCAACACGAAGATCTTCTGTGGCTGCTCGACGGGATTTGGCGCCGCGCCCAACAGCCATACCTGCCCGGTCTGTCTGGCCATGCCGGGCAGCCTGCCGGTCCTGAACGCCGAGGTAGTACACAAGGCCATCCTGTTTGGTCTCGGTATTCACGCCCAGCTCAACCGCGAGAGCATCTTCGCGCGCAAGAACTACTTCTACCCGGACCTGCCCAAGGGCTACCAGATCAGCCAGTACGAGCTGCCGGTGGTTGGCAATGGCGAGGTCTTCATCGACCTGCCCGATGGCTCGCAAAAGCGCATCGGCATCACCCGCGCGCATCTTGAGGAAGACGCCGGCAAAAGCCTGCATGAAGGCTTCGTCGGCGAGTCCGGCATCGACCTCAATCGCGCCGGCACGCCGCTGCTGGAGATCGTCTCCGAACCGGACCTGCGCTCCAGCACCGAGGCCGTCGCTTACCTCAAGAAGATGCATGCCCTGGTGAGATACCTGGACATATCAGACGCCAACATGCAGGAGGGCAACTTCCGCTGCGACGCCAATGTGTCGGTGCGCCGTCCCGGCGAGCCCTTCGGCACCCGCGCCGAGATCAAGAATCTCAATTCCTTCCGCTTTCTGGAAAAGGCCATCGAGTTTGAAATCGAGCGCCAGATCGACCTGATCGAGTCCGGCGGCAAGGTGGTGCAGGAGACGCGGCTATACGACGCCAACAAGAACGAAACCCGCTCCATGCGCAGCAAGGAAGAGGCCAACGATTACCGCTATTTCCCGGACCCTGATCTGCTGCCCCTGATCCTTACCGACACCCAGATCGACAAGGCGCGCGCCGAACTCCCCGAATTGCCGGATGCCAAGCGCCAGCGCTTCGTCGAACAATATGGTCTGTCCGTCTATGACGCGGGCGTGCTCACGGCAAGCCGCGCACTTGCCGACTATTATGAAAGTGTGGCGGCCAGGGTCGATCCCAAGCTCGCCGCCAATTGGGTCATGGGTGACCTGCTCGGCGCGCTGAACAAGGCTGGGCTCGAGATCGAGCAGAGCCCGGTGTCGAGCGAGCAGCTCGCGGGACTTTTGGCGCGTATCGAGGACGACACCATCTCCGGCAAGATTGCCAAGGAGGTCTTCGAGATTCTCTTTGCCGAGGGCGGCACGGCGGACGGCATCATCGATGCCAAGGGGCTCAGGCAGATCACCGATACCGGGGCGATTGAGAAGATCATCGATGAGATCCTGGCGGCCAATCCCAAACAGCTCGCGGATTATCGCGCTGGCAAGGACAAGCTGTTTGGCTTTTTTGTGGGCCAGGCCATGAAGGCCACCCAGGGCAAGGCCAACCCGGCCCAGCTCAACGACATTCTCAAGCGCAAGCTGGAAGCCTAGCGTTTCCGGAGGTAATGCATGCAGCAAAAAACCATCCCTGACCTCACCTGGTCATCAGGCGTCTCGCGGCGCCGTTTTCTGAAGCTGGGGGCGCTGAGCCTGGCGGGCATGATGCTGCCCATGAGCGCCTTTGCCAGCCTGCTGGAGCGTTCGCCGGCCGAGCGCCGCCTGGCCTTCTACAATACCCACACCGGCGAATCCCTGAATACCGTGTACTGGGCATCCGGGGATTTCGTGTCCGATGGCCTGCAGGAAATCGATCACATCCTGCGCGATTTCCGTGCCGATGAGGTGGCGGCCATGGATCGTGGCCTGCTGGACCTGCTGTATGTATTGCAGGGACAGCTTGGCGCGCGCAAGCCCTTCCAGATCATTTCCGGTTACCGTTCGCCCAATACCAATGCCATGCTGCGCAGCCAGAGTGGCGGTGTGGCCCGGCACAGCCTGCACATGGACGCCAAGGCCATTGATATCCGGTTGCCGGGCGTGGAGCTGTCCCACCTGCGGGATGCTGCGCTGGGCCTGAAGGCCGGGGGCGTGGGTTACTATCCCGGCTCCAATTTCGTGCATGTGGATGTCGGGCGCGTGAGGCGCTGGCAGGGCTGAGCCAGGCGCAGATCCTGCGCATTCATGAAACCAAAGGCGGAGGTAGCCCTCAGTCGGATTCGCTGCGGTCCCATGATTATTAAGATGGACCCATCACAAGCAATCGAGGATGGCTGCGTGGCGAACTCCGAACGTGTCATTTCTCCCCGGCAACTGCAGCGGCTCTCCCCCTTGCTGCTGGGGATCTGGCTGGTCGCCATCGTCTTGGCAACCTTTCAGCCCTGTGCCGTAGCGGCTGAGACTTTGGCCAAAGCGGTGGGTCCTGGCGCCATGTCCGGCGTCCAGGCGGATGATCGCTGCCAGCGCGCGGAAACTGCATGCGAGAAGACCGACTGCTGTGATGACAAGTTTTATAGTTCCTGCAGCCTGCCGGACGTCTTCAAGCATGATGATGTCCTCAACATGCCTGTCCTGGTCCAGCCGGCCGCTGCTCGAAGCACTGCCTTCCTGGTGTCCCTGCGCCAAGTTGGGGAGCTGGAAAACGGCGTCATGGCGCACCTTTCACCTGCCGATCCGGCAAGCATTCAACTAGCGGTTACCCGTCTGTTAATCTGAGTTTTTCTCATCTGGCCTGCTCTGGCCTGTCCTCATCACCAAAAAAATTACTGGTCATCATCTGCGATGGGCTACATCTGCTGGCATGGGAGCGGAACGCCCCCTGCTCGAGCTCATCCAGCGGAATCGACGCGCAAGCGCCCGGCATGAAAGCCGGTGACCAGCTTCGTCTGGCTTCTCACAGAAGCTTTCGTCAATGACGTTTCTGTAAATTTCCGGTCATTGCTGCAGGCATGAGCGGAAAGGAAAAGGGAAATGGGAGGAACCGTGCAAAAAGCTCGCGGGTACAAGCTGGATCAGCGCGACTATGCGCTTGATGCCAATTGCATTTCGACCGACGCCGATTCGGCAGCAGACAGCCCGAGCGCTGGCAGGAATTCGCCAGATCGCCAGCTGCTTCGCAAGATGCTCATTGCTGGCATCGCGCTAGTGCCGCTGAACCTGATCCGAATCTTTCTCTATCGTGTCTTGCTGGGCTATGACATCGATTATCAGAGTCGGGTGGGCATGTTCAGCTATCTTCACCTGGGTTCCTGCCAGATGCGGGGCGCGCGTATCGGCAGCTTCAACATGATCCGCGCCAAGCGGCTGATCATGGCGCCAGGGTCCTTCATCTATCGGTTCAACCGCATCCAGGATGTGAATGTCTTCAGCCTGGGCAAGGAATCGCTCATCCGCAGCCGCAACAGTTTCATTGCCACGGCACCGGGCTCGACGCCCTTCAAGCACCTGGAAAATTTCAGGACCGGCAGCCGTTGTCTGATCACCAACGGGCATTTCTTCGATCTTTCCGACGAGATCCGGCTGGGGGACAACGTCACCTTCGGTGGCCTGGGCTCTCAGGTATGGACGCACGGGGTAAGTGTGGACCGGGTGCGGATGCAGGCCCCGGTCGAGCTGGAAAGCCATATCTATCTTGGCTCGCGCAGCCTGATCGTGCAGGGCGTGCACATTGGCGAACGGGTCGTCGTGGGTGCCGGGACGGTGGTTTCCAAATCCCTTGAGCCAGGAAATTTCTATGTGTCTACTTCCGTCGAGCGCAAGGGGCCGTTCCAGGATTATGCCAATCATCCTGGGGTACTGACTCACCGGGGCAATGCCTTCCTGCGAAAAAATCCTTGGTGAATGCCGGCTGCCAAGCCAAGAGGTCATCATGCAAAAATCTGTCATTCTGGCCGTTTTCGGCCTGATGCTGCTGGCTGGATGTCAAAGTGACGGTAGCAGCTCGGAACCGGCTCCAGCGAGCCCGGGGCCGGTAGCTGAACCAGCCCCGGCCCCAGCCCCCATTTCCGAGCCAGCCCCTACACCTGTCACGGATCCGGAGCCTGCACCGGAGCCTGCTCCCGCCGGACCCACCAGCCTCAGCTTCACCCTCGGTCTGGAGCCAGCCCCTGTTGTGACTGGCAGCA
>NZ_JBBPCO010000018.1 GCF_038070005.1 Thermithiobacillus plumbiphilus
GACGAGGATCCTGAACATGACCGACACAGATCGATTCAATATGGAAAAACTAGGACAGTTCCTGAACTGCAAGGTTCAGTTCATGGGCCGGCCTTACCTGGTGGTGGATGTCCTCACGGATGGTCCCCAGCTCGTGCTTGAGGAGGCGGAAAATCCGGTGATTCAGGACAATGCCTATGGGCGGCCTTACCGGCGCGCACCCGGGATCGTACTGCTGCCTATTTATATCAAGCCCGGGATGATCAATCCCGATCTGGATACACTGTTTTTCGACAACTGATCCCGGGCTCCCGGCCCGTTACCCTGCTCTGGCGAGATCCGCACCGATGATTTCCTGCGCCTTGCCGGCGCCAGCCCAATCCTTGACCTTCACCCATTTGCCAGGTTCGAGATCCTTGTAGTGCTCGAAGAAATGCTTGATCTGGTTGCGCAGAGACTCGGGCAGGTCCTGCACGTCCTGGATGTCCTGGTAGCTGTTGTCCACCTTTTCATGAGGAACGGCAACGATCTTTGCGTCCACCCCACTCTCATCTTCCATGAGCAACACGCCGACAGGCCGGCAGCGGATGACCGCGCCAGGTACGACCGCCGCGCGGGACAGGACCAACACGTCAGTCGGGTCGCCATCGTCGGACAGGGTATTCGGGACGAACCCGTAGTTCAGGGGGTAGAACATGGGGGTAAAGAGAAAGCGGTCGACGATGACCGCGCCGGAATCCTTGTCGAGCTCGTACTTGATGCTGGAGCCCTGGGGGATTTCGACAACGACGTTGATGTCCACCGGGGGATTCTTGCCTGCGGAAAGCTTGCTGATGTCCATGATGTCTCCTTCATTGCGGGTTGATTATTCGGCAGTAGCCGTCTCAAGCAGGGTACGAATCCTTGCAAGGTCCTCCGGGGTATCGACGCCGGCAGGCGGGACCTGCTCCGCCACGAGCACGCGTATGCGTTCGCCATGCTCAAGCACCCTGAGCTGTTCGAGGGCTTCCGTCGTTTCGAGGGGCGTGGCTGACCATTGGCTGTAGCGCGGCAGGAATCCAGCGCGGTAGGCATAGAGACCGATGTGACGCAGCCAGGCGCCAGCGTCGGTCGGTCTGGTGTTCTGGCCCTGTGTCGCGAACTGCTCGCGATTCCAGGGGATGGGCGCGCGGGAGAAGTAGATGGCTCTTCCCGCGAGATCCCTGACCAGCTTGACGACATTTGGATTGAAAATGTCTTTATGATCCTGAATCGGGCAGCCCACGGTGGCCATCACTGCTGCAGGGTCTTCGGCGAGCGCGGCAGCCACGGCACAGAGCAGTTCAGGCGGCATCAGGGGCTCATCGCCCTGGAGATTGACGACGATTTCATCATCGGCCAGGGCGAGCTGTTCCACCACTTCGGCGAGACGGTCGGTGCCGGAGGCGTGATCGGCGCGGGTCATGATCACTTCGCCGCCATGGGCGTCGATGCAGTCGGCGATTTCACGCGTGTCGGTGGCGACCAGCACTCGTTGCGCGCCGCTGGCCAGGGCCTGACGACGGACGCGCTCGATCATGGGCAATCCCGCAATCTCCAGCAGGGGCTTGCCAGGCAGCCGGGTGGAGGCCATGCGCGCCGGGATGATGACGGTAAAGTTCATTTTTTCCGAGGCTCCAGCGGCTTTGCTTCCTCGATCAGGAGGATGGGAATGTTGTCACGCACCGGATAGGCCAGTTGGCAACGGTTGCAATGCAGGGCCTTCTTGTCCGGCGCGAGGATCAGGGTACCCTTGCAGCGTGGGCAGGCGAGGATATCCAGCAGTTTCCGATCAATGGCCATCGTGTATTCTCCTTATGCTGTCGATCTGCTCGTCAAACCAGCACCAGAAGGCACTGTCGAGCACCGCCTCTATCCGGAGCGCCCAGGCATTCGCGAGATTCAGTCCGGCACATTTTACGGCATCCTTTTCCGTCATGACGATAGGGGCAGCGTGCAGGTTGCGGAAGTCATCCTTTTCAAAGACATGGTGATCCGGAAACGGGTGTCGTTCCACGATTGCACCCAGAGCTTCGATCTGACGAAAGAACCGCTCTGGGTTGCCTATCCCGGAGACGGCATGGACCCGCCGGCCCTGCAGGGTGGACAGATCCTGGCGGATCTCGGAATCCTCAATGGAAACCATTACTTGAGCCTGCATCTGCATCCCGAACAGGGGCAAACCTGCCTTTGAAATACTGCTGTCACCCGTCCAGACGCCATTTGATATCAGGGCATGCGCCCGGTGCAGCGCCGTCAGAGGTTCCCGCAAAGGCCCGGCCGGGAGGCAACGCCCGACCCCGAACCCGCGCTCGCCGTCGACCACCAGCAAACTGAGATCCGGTAGGAGCGAAAGATGCTGGAAGCCGTCATCCAGGACAGCGATATCCGCCATGTCCTGGGCTGCGAGCCAGGCAATGTCCTGAAGCCGATCCGGGCCAATCACCACCGGCAAACGACTACGACGCGACAACAGCAAGGGTTCATCGCCAGCCCGGGCAGGATCATCATCCGTTTGCACCAGATAGGGATGGCCCGGCGGCCGTGCCCGATATCCTCGGCTGACCAGGGCCGGACGCCAGCCCTTCGCTTCCAGATGGCGAGCCAAAGCCAGCACCAGCGGCGTCTTGCCGGAACCACCAACCGTGAGGTTGCCGACCACCAGGCTGGGCAGGAGCGCTCGCTGGCGGCGGCCATGCGCATAAAACTGATGGCGTAGATGACTGGCAGCGCAATACATGGCACCCAGGGGACGCAGGGCAGTGCTGAGCAACCCGCCCTGATACCACTGCCGATTCAGGAATTGCTCAAGTCCTGCTACCAATCGAAAACCTGCTGCAGCAGATCCGGCAGGCGCATTTGCGCCTTGCGCCGCTCATCCCAGAAAAACCGGCGCATGGCATCGCCAAGCTGTCGTCCGGCGATGGGGTTGTCAGCATAAGTGCGCCAGGATTGCATCACGCTTGCAGCGCCATCAAGACAGACCGAGCCGTCGAATGCGGTTTCCATGGCGTCAACGGGAAAGGCTGCGGGACTGCCAAAAGTCACTGGTTTGCCGCCAGCCATGGCCTGCCAGCCATCTCCGCGAGATGCATGGGCGAGATGGATACCGGTACAGGCGGCAGCAAGCGCGGGCAGCCATTTGCGGTCATCAATACCGACCACACTGCCTGTCGGCAATGGCTCACGCGCCCATTCGGACAGCAAGGGCCAGACGTAGTGATCCTCGCGGGTCTGAATGAAGAGAATCCCGCTATCGGCCAGGCCGGCCTGGCGCCAGGCATCTATCCAGCGCGGCGCTTCGGCAGCAGCGACACCGTGCAGCCACCAGAGATCCAGCTCGGCGCTGCCGCATACGTAACGCCGAAAATTCGGATCGACCTGGGCAATGGTGATCAGGGTCAGAAAATCAACCGGAGCCTGGAGTTGCGCGTCACTGGCACCCAGACTGCGCCAGCGCTTGGCCTGTCGGGCATCGACGGGGTAAATGGTTTCGATGTTTTGCGGCAGTTTGGTGGTGGCGGGATCTCCTGCCACGACGACCGAGGCAATCCCGCGCTGGGCACTCAGGCGCGCGAGCTCGTCGCGGGGCCCCTGCCCTACCGTCATGATCCGCAGGGGGGAGAGGCGATCGAGAGTGCGGCGCAGGGCGCGCGGATGATCTGCCGGCCCATAGCCGTATCCAACTCCTTTCAGTTCGCCGATGCGGGCTTCGAGCAGTTCGGGATAGTCGGCCTCGAAGGTGAGGATGACCCGGAGATCGAGCCGCTTTTCACGAATCGCCTGGGTCAGTTCGGCGGCAAGCAGGACATCGTCGGCGACATCCGTGGTCTGCATCCATAGCGCGGGTCCCCTGCCGCCAGGCGGGCGCAGCCAGCCCCAGCGTGCATTGGCACGGGGAGACAGACCGGCTCGCCGGTCCTGCAAACCAGCCCACCAGGCCTTGATCGCGCTGCTGCCGTAGTAGCCCTTGGGTACCTTCAAGACTTCTCCTTGGTGTATTGATCCGCCCGTTGCGTCAGCTTGCGCATCTCCGCTTCCAGAGACCTGCCGATACTGGCCATGGTTTCGGCGTTGGCGTCCGCCGGAATCCATAGCGGCTCGCCCCATAGTATCGTGCCTCTGGTGAATGGCAGCGGCAGCAGGAAGCGATCCCAGCTGTCGATGGTCCTGGCCCAGCGGGCGGAATAGGATACGGGCACAATGGGTATTCGGGCCAGTCGGGCAATTTCGAGCACGCCTGGCTGGAGGACTTCTCGCGGACCGCGCGGACCATCCGGCGTGATGGCGAGATCACTGCCGCTGCGGGCGATGCGCAACATGCCACGCAGGCCTTTTGCCGCACCTTGCCTGGAGGAGCCTCGCACGGCCTGGTAGCCCCAGTGCGCCATGGTGCGCGCAATCAGTTCGCCATCACGGTGCTCGCTGATCAGGATGTGCACCTTGCGACCGCCCAGCCGCTGGTAGGCATGGGGGATCATCAGCAGGCGCCCATGCCAGAAGGCAAGCAGCACGGGCTGATCATGCCGGACCAGATCCTGTACCGCGGCATCGCCCAGTATGCGCCAGCGGCCAGTCCAGGCCACCAACCGAATGTAATTGGCAATGACTCGGGCAGCAATCCCCTGCCAGGGACCTTCCAGTCTCATCCGAAGACTCTGCGCTCAGGATGACGCAGGATCATGGCGCTTTCAGGGTGCCGATGCTGATGCGACTCAGCCCGGCCTGCCGCGCCGCATCGAGCACCATGACGATCTGCTGCTGCGTGCTGTTGCGGTCGGCCCGCAAATGGACTGCCTGGCCCGGATTGCTGCTGATTGCTTTCAGATGGCCTGCCAGATCGGCCAAGGGCATGGATCGACCGTTGATGATCAACTGCCCGGCTGCATCCATGTCGATCAGGATGCTGGCTTTTGCGGGTTCAGGCGTCGTGCTGCTTGCCGTCGGCAGATCGAGCTTCAAGATACCAGGCTTGGTGAAGGTGGTGCTGACCATGAAGAACAAGAGGATGACCAGGACCAGGTCCACCATGGAAATCACGTTGATTTCCGGCTCATCAAGCAGGCGGCGACGGTGAAAGTTCACTGCCGATCTCCCTGCACGATTTCGATGATCTTCAGGGACTCCCTTTCCATCAGGAGCACCAGTTCGTCCACCCGCGCGCGGAAGTATCGGTACATCATCAGACTGGGAATGGCGATGATCAACCCTGTCGCGGTCGTGATGAGCGCTTCGGAAATGCCGCTTGCCAGCACACCGGGGTTGCTCGCGCCGCTGGCGCCCAGGCCGTCGAAGGCGTGCATGATGCCGAACACGGTGCCGAGCAGGCCCAGCAGCGGGCTGATGGCGGCTATCGTGCCAAGCACGTTGAGATGACGGTCCAGCATGGCCACTTCATAGCGCCCGGTTTCCTCGACCCTTTCCTTGATGGCGTCACGGGACAGCCCAATCCGGCGAACACCTGCGCCAAGAATGGCGGCAAGCGGCGAATCGAGCCCTTCCAGCAGGCGCAAGGCGCCCTGCATGTCCCCCTGTTGCAGCAGGCTTTCGATTTGCAGGGTCAGGCGCGGTGGCGCCAGCCGATCCCGACGCAGCACCCAGAACCGGTTTCCCACGATTGCCAGAGCCGTAATGGCACTCATGAGTAATGGCAGCATGATCCAGCCGCCCGCGTGAATGATATCGAACACTAAGCCCCCTCGTGATGCGCAAATACTAGCACGTTCCAGATTTGTTTCCGCTAGGGAAACCAATAGTGCGCAGATCCTGAATTCGCAAGCCGCAAGGCGCCGCCCTCGCCCAGGGAAAACATGAGGGCGCCGGACCGCCCGGGATCGAGAGACGCCGTGAGTGCTGGCACATGGGCAGCGGCATGCCGATTTCCGGTGATAACGAGATGACGCGCATCAATCGTGCCGATCAGATTCTCGAACCCCTGCGCGCTGTCCGGCACGGACATGGCAAAGAGATCACTTTTCAGATTGGCGCCGAAATTGTGGGCCAGCCGGGTGGCGCCGGCCGGATCCAGTTCGCCGGTCAGCAGGATCTGCCAGCCCCTGCCGTATACCGCAAGGACGCAGGAGGCGGATTGGGCTTGCGGATCGGTTCTCAGCGGATCGAGAAAGACGAAGGTAACGCCATCCCACTCCCAGGACTCCCCTCCCAGGCATTGACGCTGGGAGAGGGATCGCTCAATGCCTGACGGCGCGCTGCGCGCTTGCCAGAGCGCATTGCTGACCAGTCCCAGGTAGGCGTTGGTCTGTACGCGATCTTGCGGATGATGAAAATTGACTATCGCGGCGTCGACCGAGGGTAGATCAGCCGATCGCAGAAAAGGACCAACGATGCGCTGATTGAGGTAAAAGCCCCCATCCGGGTACTTCAGGGCCTGCATCAGCAGGGTGTGGTGACGGGTACTGAGTACGAAAGCCGAATCCACGCCGGCATCCAGAATCGCCAGTTCGGCGCTGTCAGCCGGAATGCGGGGCTGAGGAGGCAGGAAAAGCGGAATCAGGCCGATGATCCCGAACAGGCGGCCTGGCCAGGCAACTGGCAGCAGTAAGACGCCCAGACCCAGCAGGGCTGCCACTAGGACGCCGGGAGAAGGTCGGGCAATGGCGAGCGTGGCCCAGGGAGTCTGGTCGATCCAGTGAACCAGCATCAGTAGCGGCTCGAGGGAAAGCGTGGAAAGGTAAAAAAATGCGCGCCCTGGATACTCCCAGCCGAGCGCACTGCACATGGCTCCCAGCAATGCCAGCGGGGTGGCCAGTCCCTCCACCACAGGAATCGCAAACAGATTAGCCAAAGGCGAAAACAGTGGCAGGCTTGCGAAAAGCGCGCCGAGCAAGGGCAGCATGCCCAGGCTGATCATCAGCTGATAGCTGATCAGTTTTCTCCAGTGCCCCTTGATGCCTCCATAGCCGGCGAGCAACAGAAAAATCAGAAGTACGACGCTGAACGAGAGCCAGAAACCGGGCTCGGCAACAGCCCCTGGCTGCAGAATGAAAACGATCAATGCCGCCAGTGAAAGACTGTGAAAGGGGCGCAGCTCGCGCTGGAAGAGCAAGGCGCCGGCCAGCACCCAGACCATGATGACAGCCCGCTGGGTAGCGAGTCCCATGCCGGCCATCAGGCCATAGAAAAGGGCAGTGAGCAGCATGCCGATGGCTGCGGCCGATTGGGCAGGATAGCGTCTCGCCAGCCAGGGAAGCACCCCCCAGCCCCATCGAATCAGGAAAAAGACGATGCCGGCAACGAGCGTGATATGCGAGCCGGAGATGACCATCAGATGTGCCGTGCCGCTACGGACGAAGCCCTGCCACATGGGACCCGGAATCTGATCCTGCACGCCGATGGTCAGGGCCTGGACAAGACCCGCACGATCCCGCGGCAGTGCGACGTTGCTGGCGTCGATAATGCGCTGGCGCAGCATCTGTATCCAGTGCATTACGACCGAACCACCCTCGCCAGCCAATCTCAAGGGTTGCGGTGCCAGCACCACGGTGCCCGTCGCGGCCACGCCTTCCCAGAACAGATGATAGGCCCGGTCGTAGCCGCCCGGATTGGCCGGCGGCATCGGTCGGTTCAGGCGCACCCGCATTCGCCAGCGCTGGCCGTAAGCCAGTTCCGAAGCATCCTCGAACCGCCCAACTCGCAACTCGACCAGGCCCCGCCAGGAAAGCGCCTTGCCATCACGGAACACGCGTTCCGGCAACAGGCGAATGGTCGAACCACTCCCTAGCTGTCGCGGCAGGGAAACGATGACGCCCTCCACGTCCAGGCCCCTGCCCGCCAGATGCGCAGGCAGGATGTCATCCGCTCGCTGCTGGGCCTGAAAGCTTCCCCAGGAAAAGGCGATGCAGCCGGCGGCCAGCAACCAGAGTAGCGGCCAGCGCCAGCAGGCCAGGATGCCAGCAAGGATAGCGATGACAAGCGGCGGCCAGAATGCTGGTACGGCCGGCTGGAAATAAAGGGCGCCAAGCCCCAGACCCGATGCCGAGACCAGCCCTGGCAGGGCCGGGAGTTTGCCGGCACATCCATTGGCCAGGATACGGCTTTCGGCTAAACTGTTGCTCTTGACCAATTCGAGCCACTTCTTTTGCGCAAGTCTTTAGAAAGGTTTTTACCCAAGCGCGAGCAGATACTTAAAAGCCGATGCCTGGGGCGATTCACACATCTGCTGCACCAGCATGAGTTGTGGCACTTTCACCGGCGCAGCCTCGCTGGTGGCCTGGCACTCGGGCTGTTCGTCGGCAGCATGCCGCTTATTGGCCACATTCCCCTGGCGCTGATAGGTGCGCTATGGCTGCGCGTCAATATCCCGGTTGCGATGGGGGCAGTCATGCTCACCAATCCGCTGACCATGCCGGCCTATCTCTATTTCGCCTTCAGGCTGGGCCTGCATATCCGCTCTTGGCTGGGATTTGCGCCAGAATCCTCGGTCGCCATGCCCCTGACGGACCTGATCCACAACTGGCAGCTTCTGTTCACGGATGGCGGCCAGCGCATCTGGGACGCCTATCTCACCATCTGGCTTGGCTCCCTGCTGATTGGAGTGCTTGCAGCGGTGGCAGGTTATTATTTGTCACTCTTGATCTGGCGTCTGGTGGTCACCTGGCGTTGGCGATACCGGCATAGAAGCTGATCAGGACGAAAGGCCCGTGTTGCCCGCATGCTGGGCAATGATCTGCCCGTCGAGAATTTCATAGACTCTTTGCATGCGCGCCGCCAGTTTCGGGTCGTGGGTGACCACCACCAGGCTGGTGCCGAGACTGCGGTTGAGTTCCAGCAGCAGGTCATGGATCTGGCCGGCAGTCCGCGAGTCCAAGTTGCCGGTGGGCTCGTCCGCGAGCAGCAGGCGCGGCCGGCCAACCAGCGCCCTGGCAATCGCCGCCCGCTGGCGCTCGCCGCCCGAGAGCTCGCCCGGCTTGTGGCTCAGACGCTGCCCCAACCCGACCCGGTCCAGCATGTCACTGGCCTGTCTTGCTGCGCCCGCCTTGCTCACCCGCCCGATCAGAAGCGGCATCATCACATTCTCCAGCGCGGTGAATTCCGGCAACAGATGGTGGAACTGATAGACGAAGCCCATACCCTGATTGCGCAGGCGCCCACGCGCGGCCTCGCCCATGGCGAAGAGATCCTTGCCCTCGAACCAGATCCGGCCGGCATTGGGCTTGTCCAGCCCGCCCAGCAGATGCAGCAGGGTGCTTTTGCCCGATCCGGAGGCACCGACGATGCCGACACTCTCTCCGGCGCCAATGGCAAGATCGATCCCCTTGACCACTTCGAGATCGGTACGGCCCTGGCGGAAATTGCGGCGCAACTGCTCGGCCCGCAGGATCTCATTCATAGCGCAGGGCCTCCACGGGATCGGTACGCGCGGCCCGCAGGGCCGGATAGATGGTGGCGATCCAGCTCATCACAAGCGATGCCCCGGCGATCCGCCAGACATCGTTCATATCGAGCTTCGAGGGCAGCTCACTGATGAAATAGACGTCCGCCGACAGGAAGTGCATGCCAAGAAGCTGTTCGATCATCGGCACCAGGGTCGGGACGTTGAGCGCCAACAGCACCCCGCCCAGCACCCCCAGCAGCGTACCCACGATGCCGATCATGGCACCCTGTACCATGAAAATGGCGGTGATGCTGAGCGGACTGGCGCCCAGGGTGCGCAGGATGGCGATGTCGGACTGCTTGTCGGTGACCACCATCACCAGTGTCGAGACGATGTTGAAGGCTGCTACCGCGATGATCAGGGACAGGATCACGAACATCACGGTTTTCTCGATCTTCAGGGCACGAAAGAAATTGGCGTGGCCCATGGTCCAGTCCTGCACCATATAGTCTGGCCCCAGCTCCTGCTGCATGCGCTCCGCCAGCCCACGGGCCTGGAAGGCATCCGCCAGCTTCAAGCGCAGCCCGCTGACGCCGGCGCCCAGACGGTAAAGATTGGCGGCATCCTGCACATTGATCAGTGCAAGCCCGCTGTCATATTCATACATCCCCATCGAGAAGATGCCCACCACCGTGAAGCGTCGCAGGCGTGGCGTCACGCCAAGCGGGCTGACCTGCCCCTGCGGCGAGACCAGGGTCACCTTGTCCCCCACGCCCACGCCAAGGTTCTGGGCAATGGCGCTGCCGAGCACGATGCCGAAGCTGCCGGGTTGCAGGTCGGCAAGCCTGCCGGCGACGATGTTTTCGGCGAGGTTGGCGACCCTGACTTCCTGGGCCGGATCAATGCCACGAATGATGGCACCAGTCACATATTCGCCGCTGTTGAGCATCGCCTGAGCCTGCACATAGGGTGCCACGGCCTGCACGCCGGGCGCCTTGGCCACGTGCTGCATCAGCGGTTGCCAGTCCTGCAGCGGCTGGCCATTGCCCTCGATCACCAGATCCGATACCACCCCAAGAATGCGGCCACGCAGCTCCTGGTCGAAGCCATTCATCACCGACAGCACGGTGATCAGGGCCGCCACGCCCAGACCAATGCCCATCATGGCGATCAGGGAGATGAAGGAAATGAAGTGGTTGCGGCGCTTGGCGCGCGTATAGCGCAGCCCGATCCACAGTTCGTATGGCCGCATGCCTCAGGCTTCCGGACGCATGTGCGGGAATAAAATCACATCCCGGATGGAGGGGCTGTCGGTCAGCAGCATGACCAGACGGTCGATCCCGATCCCGACACCCGCAGCCGGCGGCATGCCGTACTCCAGGGCGCGGATGTAATCGGCGTCGAAGTGCATGGCCTCTTCGTCACCGGCATTCTTGTCCTCGACCTGCCTGCGAAAGCGGGCGGCCTGATCTTCGGGATCGTTGAGCTCGGAAAAACCGTTGGCGATCTCGCGCCCGGCAATCATCAGCTCGAAGCGATCGGTGACCTCGGGATTTTCCGCATTGCGCCGTGCCAGCGGACTGCATTCGGTAGGATATTCGGTGACGAAGGTCGGCTGCAGGAGCTGATGTTCGGCGGTCTTCTCGAAGATCTCGATGAGCAGCTTGCCGGTGCCCCAGCCATCATCCACCTTCGCCTTGAGCGAACGCAGATGCTCGCGCAGACGTACCGGATCATCGAGATCTGCATCGCGCAAATCAGGATTGAACCTGAGCACCGCCTCGCGCACCGTCAATCGCGTGAATGGCTGGCCGAAGTCGAGTTCCAGCCCCTGATACTGGAATCGGGTCGAGCCCAGAGCCGCCTGGGCGGCTTCGCGCAGCAGTGCCTCGGTCAGGTCCATGGCCTCGCGATAATCGACGTAGGCCTGGTAGAACTCCAGCATGGTGAATTCGGGATTATGCCGGGTGGACAGGCCCTCGTTGCGGAAATTGCGGTTGATCTCGAAGACCTGTTCAAAGCCACCGACCAGCAGGCGCTTGAGATAGAGCTCGGGTGCGATGCGCAGATACAGCGTCATATCGAGTGCATTGTGATGGGTGACGAAGGGGCGGGCCGTGGCGCCGCCGGGGATGGGCTGCATCATCGGCGTTTCGACTTCGAGAAAGCCCTTGCGCGTCAGAGAAGCTCGGATGGCGCTGACCAGACGCGAGCGGGCCATGAAAGTGCTGCGACTCTCCTCGGTGACGATCAGATCCAGGTAACGCTGGCGATAGCGCGTCTCCTGGTCACTCAGACCATGCCATTTCTCCGGCAGCGGGCGCAGGGCCTTGGTCAGCAGACGGATCGCTCGGGCCTTGATCGACAGCTCGCCGGTCTTGGTGCGAAACAGCACGCCCTCGACGCCGAGAATGTCGCCAAGATCCCACTGTTTGAACTGGATGTAGCTTTCCTCGCCGACCTCGTCGCGCGACACGAAGATCTGGAGCCTGCCGGACATGTCCTGCAGATGCGCGAAGCTCGCCTTGCCCATCACCCGGCGGGTCAGCATGCGCCCGGCCACCCGAACCACCACCGGCTCGACTTCCAGGGTCTCCACCGGCGTATCCTGATAGCGGCTGGCAAGCTCACCCAGCAGGGCATCGCGCCGAAAATCGTTGGCATAGGCCTCGCCAGCTTCCCGTAGCTGATGAAGCTTGGCGTAGCGCTGCTCGATCTGTTCGTTACTGTCCAGAATGCTGTGTTCCATGTTTTCCGCCTGCTCTCAAATGCCCTGCTTCAAGGCCGCTTCCACGAAGTTGTCCAGGGCGCCATCGAGCACCTTCTGCGTGTCCCCCACCTCGATGCCGGTGCGCAGATCCTTGATGCGTGACTGGTCCAGCACGTAGGACCGGATCTGATGCCCCCAGCCGATATCGCTCTTGCTGTCTTCCAGCGCCTGCTTTTCGGCGTTGCGCTTGGCCAGCTCCGTTTCATAGAGCTTGGACTTTAGCATGCGCATGGCCTCGGCGCGATTCTGGTGCTGCGATCGGGCAGTCTGGGAGGCCACGACGATGCCCGAGGGCATATGGGTGATGCGTACCGCCGAATCGGTCTTGTTGACGTGCTGACCACCCGCGCCACTGGATCGATAGGTGTCCACCCGCAGATCAGCCGGATTGATGTCGACCTCGAAGGATTCGTCCACCTCGGGATAGACGAACACGCTGCAGAAACTGGTGTGACGCCGGTTGCCCGAATCGAAGGGTGACTTGCGCACCAGGCGGTGCACGCCGGTCTCGGTGCGCAGCCAGCCAAAGGCATAATCGCCCATGACGCGCACAGTCGCGGATTTGATGCCGGCCACCTCGCCTTCGGTCGCCTCGACGATCTCGGTCTGGAACCCTTTGCTCTCGCACCAGCGCAGATACATGCGCAGCACCATTTCCGCCCAGTCCTGGGCCTCCGTGCCCCCGGCGCCAGCCTGGATATCCACAAAGCAGTTGGCGGCGTCGAGTTCGCCGCTGAACATGCGCAGGAACTCCAGACGGCTCAGGGTCTGTTCGTATTCACCGAGATCACGATCGATGGCCGCGATGGTGTCCGTGTCATTTTCTTCCAAGGCCATGTCGAGCAGTTCCCCAGCTTCGGCCACGCCTTGCTGCAGGGCCCGCGCCGGCACGATGGCGGCCTCCAGGCGCGCCCGCTCCTGCCCCAGGGTCTGGGCCCGCTCCGGATCATTCCAGAGATCGGGGGCTTCCATCTCGCGTTCAACCTCGGTCAGGCGCTCCTGCTTGCTGTCGAGGTCAAAGATACCTCCGAAGATCCGTCAGGCGAGACTGCATATCCTGGATTCTATCGCGCAGACTGTTGATTTCTTCCATTTCCACTCCCTTGCGGGCCAGAGCCCGCTTATCACATTCAATCCATGCATTCCCAGTGGCTCAGACGCAACTGGACCGTGCGCCGCCCACCAAATTCATTGATTTCCGGCACATAGGCCGCGCGCAGGCGCTTGCCGCTGGGCACGCCGAGTCGCGGCACGCAGCCAAAATGGATGGCGTCCAGCATGGGGCCGGCTGGGTGGCGCAGGGAAAGCTTCAGATGCTTCTCCTTGAGCACCCGGAAATCGACGATGTCAAACACTCCTTCGAACAGGGGTTCGGGAAAGCCCTGCCCCCAGGGGCCGGCGGCGCGCAGCAGCATTGCGGTTTCGACCGAGAGCTCATCAGCCGCCAGGGGGCCATCCGTTTCAAGCACCTGCTGCAGATCCTCGGGCCGGAGCATCGACCGGACCTGGGCATCGAAGGCGTCCGCAAAAACCGGCAGATCAATGAGCCGCAGGCTCAGGCCAGCCGCCATGGCATGGCCGCCAAACTTGGCGAGCAGCCCCGGATGCTTCGCGGCCACGGCATCCAGGGCATCGCGCATATGCAGCCCCTGAATCGAGCGGGCCGAACCCTTGATCTCGTCATCAGCGACCCGGGCAAAGGCAATCACGGGCCGGTGACACTGCTCCTTGACACGGCCCGCGAGAATGCCGATCACGCCCTGATGCCACTGATCGTTATAAAGACACAGTCCCCAGCGCCGGGCCAGCAGATCATCATCCACAAGCACATTGGTGGCCTCGGCCTGCATCACCGCCTCGATGGACCGCCGCTCACGATTCAGGCTGTCGAGTTCCTGCGCCATGGCGCGCGCTTGCGCCATGTCCCGGGCCAGCAGGCAACGGATACCGAGTGACATGTCCGCCAGCCTTCCGGCTGCGTTCAAGCGCGGACCGACAGCAAAACCCATGTCCGAGGCCATCACCTGGTCCTCCGGCCGACCTGCCACCTCCAGCAGCGCGCGAATCCCCGGTCTGGCCTTGCCGCTGCGGATTCTGGCCAGCCCCTGAGTCACGAGAATCCGGTTGTTGTCGTCCAGCGGGACGACATCCGCCACCGTGCCCAGGGCCAGCAGATCCAGAAGGCTTGCCAGTCGCGGCTCGGGCCGCGCATCACTGAAATAGCCCTGCTGGCGCAGGTAGTTGCGCACCGCAGTCATCACATAGAAGGCAACCGCTACACCTGCGCTATTTTTCCAGGGAAAGGGACAGCCTGGCTGGTTTGGATTGACGATGGCATCGGCCTCCGGGAGCATGTGGCCCGGCAGGTGATGGTCGGTCACCACCACCCGCATCCCTGCCGATCGGGCAGCACGCACTCCTTCGATGCTGCTGATGCCATTATCGACGGTCATCAGTACCTGCGGCCGCAGATCCCTGGCCAACTCGACGATCTCCGGCGTCAGCCCATAACCATATTCAAAGCGGTTCGGGACCAGGTAACAGGGCTCCTGCGCACCCATGGCAAGCAATGCCTCCATGCACAGTGCGGTGCTGGTGGCGCCATCGCAATCGAAATCCCCCACCACCAGGATTTTCTGCCGGGAGACAATGGCCTCTCCGAGGATCTGTGCTGCCTCATGCAGGCCCTTCAGACCCGAGCCGACCTGCTGCGGCGAGGCCAGGGCATCGAGACCAAGGCGCAACTGTGCCGCATCCGTCACACCACGGGCGGCATAGATTCGCGCCAGCAAGGGCGGGATGCCATCCGCCTGAAGCCGGCTTGCTTGTGTTTCACAGAATGTACGTTGTACCAGCTGAGACATGGGCGGCATTATGCCACGAAAGCGAATTGCCCGTTACACAAAAAACAAATGCCGGCATTGCCGGCATCTGTCTGCACGTGGAAACCGGCTTACTGCGCCAGTACCCACTTGGCCATGGCAGTGGCGTCAGCCTTGGAGATCTGCGGATGGGGAGTCATCGGAACGCCACCGGTCACGGCATTCCAGTTGCCAGCACCGCCCTTGATGATCTTGTCAGCCAGCATGGCCGGGGCCTTGGCATTGCCCTTGTACTTCTTGGCGACGTCCTTGTAGGAAGGACCAACCACCTTGTTACCGACAGCATGGCAGGAGAAACAGTCGGATTTCTTCATCAGGGCTTCCGCTTTCGGATCACCAGCAGCATGGGCGAGACTGGAAAGGGACAGCGCAGCAACAGCAGCAACAAGCTTCAGCTTCATGACTCCTCCAAAAAATTTATTTTATGGGTTTTTTGCGGGCATGGATCCCGACCCGCCGCTATGATAAACAAGCGAAGCCCTTTTGGAAATATGGGCTTCATCCTTAACGCAAGCTTCAGGCCGACGTTTACAAACCTTGACAATCAGCCTGCCGTGGCCAGCCTGCGCCAGTCCGTCGCCTCTCCGATCGCCTGACCGGAAAGAAAGGGCCGCGCGCGTCGCCACCAGCGATGCAGCTGCTTGCGTTCAAGCAGCACGGTCAGCATGCCGGAGCGCGCTTCATCCATGCCTGCTACCAGCACCAGACAGGCGATGTCAGCGGATTTCAGGGCCTCGATCAGCGGACCGAGCACGGTTTCCTCGAAATTTGCCAACTTTTCCTGGGTCTCCAGGATTTCCGGATAGAACAGCAGGTGCGGTCCGGATGCAAGCGCGCGCACCCAGGCAGCGACATCAGCCGGAAAGGCTGCCGCGCGTGCTCCGCTAAGCTGGCCGAGTGACTGCAGGAGCGGATCATCGCCTGCCACCGACTGCCACCATCCCTGCAGAGGGTGCGGCAACTGCCCGCCGCCCCAGGGCCAGACGCTGTTGACGACCGGCAGGCCGGCCTCTTCACGCGTCTGATTACAGGGATGATCATGCAGCAGCATCTGCACTTCATTGAGGTAGACATGCCAAGACAGGGCGTCAGCCCCCTTTGGCATCTGCCTGTCGACATCCTGCCCAATGACAGCGGCCAGCGGGGTCGTCTGTATGTGGATCGGCTGAGGCAGCCGCAGATACCAGCGGTCCGGCCGGGCGGCCACGACCTGCCAGCCAAGTTCGGCGAAATGGCTGTTGAGCGTATCGGCAAAGGCCCGGGCTTCGTCAGGAGTCAGGCAAAGCACCTGAGGATCCATCAAAAGCAGCTGGGATTTATGCGCCAGCAGATGGACGGGATCAAAGCGCAACCAGTAGGCTTGCGTGCCGGGATCGAGCCCGTCGCGCAGAGCCGTCAAGGCGGCCGCAGGACAGTCACTGTCCGCTGGGCAGGGCACACCCAGGGCTTCAAATTGCTGGACAACCAGATTGGGGCCGGCGGCCACCAGCTTCATCCGCTGGCCCCGGCCGGCAAGACGGTCCAGCAGTGGAGAGCTGGCAGGTACCAGCGACTGCTGAAGCTCCGGTACCCACAGAACGATGCGGCGTGTCACCGCCCGAGAATAACCGCTTCCACGGACGCCAGGTTGGCATCCACGGTAATCGGCTGGGTGCTCTGGGCAATGGCGGTGTCCGGATCCTTCAGGCCGTGTCCGGTCAGGGTGCAGACGATGCGGGCGCCAGTCTCGATGCGACCGGCACGCAATTGCTTGATCACACCCGCGACCGAGCTCGCGGAGGCCGGTTCACAGAACACGCCCTCAAGTTGCGCCAGCAGCTTCTGCGCTTCCAGGATATCGGCGTCGGTGACAGCGTCAAACCAGCCGCCGGATTCCTGCTCGACAGTGTGCGCGGCCTCCCAGGACATCGGATGTCCAATCCGGATTGCGGTGGCCACGGTCTCCGGATGCTCCACGAAGGCACCCTCGATGAAGGGTGCACTTCCGGCAGCCTGGAAACCGAGCATCTTCGGGCGCTTGCCGGCCAGCGGCTGACCGTAGTGGCACTTGCCCTGGCAGAAGACACAGGACCCGGTCAGACAGGCATCCTTGTGGCTGCGCGTATCACTGTACTCGCAATAACCCATCCAGTGAGCGGTAATGTTCCCGGCATTGCCGACCGGCAGGGCATGGTAGTCTGGCGCATCACCCAGGGCCTCGACGATCTCGAAGGCGGCCGTCTTTTGGCCCTGCAGGCGATAGGGATTGATGGAATTGACGATGGTCACCGGTGCCGTGCGGGCGACATCCTGCACCAGTTGCATGCCGGCATCGAAATTACCGCGGATCTGTAACACGACCGCGCCATGCATCATGGCCTGGGACAGCTTGCCCAGCGCGATCTTGCCTTCCGGAATCAGCACGAAGGCCTTCATGCCGGCACGGGCGGCATAGGCCGCGGCCGCCGCCGAAGTATTGCCCGTGGACGCACAGATCACTGCCTTGGCACCGTCCTCGGCGGCCTTGGTGATGGCCATGGTCATGCCCCGGTCCTTGAAGGAACCGGTCGGGTTCAGCCCTTCGAACTTGAAGTACAGATCCACATCGTGCCCGAGATGGCGTGGCAGATTGACTGCCTGAATCAGAGGCGTGTTTCCCTCGCCCAGACTGACCGCCGGGGTCTCAGGCAGGACGGGAAGCCAGGCCCGGTAACGATCGATCAGGCCGGTATAACGCTTTCCGAGGGGTCTTTCCATGAGTTCATCTCGCTTGCAGCTTGGCAGATTAATGGGATCCGGTCAGGGTTTCGACGCGTAGCCGGATGATGGAATGATTCACGACAGGCAGGCTTTCCAGGGCACTGATCGCGCGGTTCATCCTGCCTTCCAGGGTACGCTGGGTGAGCAGGACCACCGGAACACTTTCAGCACCGTCGGGCGCCTCCTTCTGGATCATGGCCTCGATCGAGATTTCCTCGTCAGCGAGGATGCGCGTGATCTGCGCCAGCACACCTGGCTTGTCGAGTACCTGAATACGCAGGTAGTAGGCACTTTCAACCGACGCCATGGGCAGAACCGGAACACTGGCCAGCTGGCCGGGCTGAAAAGCCAGGTGTGGCACGCGATTGGCGGGGTCGGCGGTCAGGGTGCGCGCCACATCCACCAGATCGGCAACCACGGCGCTGGCAGTCGGCTCGGCGCCGGCGCCCCGACCATGGTAGAGGGTCTGGCCCACTGCGTCACCCTCGACCAGCACGGCATTGAAGGGCCCTTCGACATTGGCCAGGAGGTGTGCCGCAGGCACCAGGGTCGGGTGCACGCGCATTTCAATGCCCTGTGCCGTACGTCGCGCGATCCCAAGCAGCTTGATCCGGTAGCCCAGTTCCTCGGCATAAGTCACGTCTATTCCCTGCAGACTACGGATGCCTTCGACATGCACCGCCGGGAACTCGAGCGGCACACCATAGGCAATGGCACCCAGGATGGTCAGCTTGTGGGCGCTGTCGATACCATCGATGTCGAAGGTCGGGTCGGCTTCGGCATAGCCCAGTGCCTGAGCCTCGGCAAGCGCGGTATCGAAACCGCAGCCCTTGCTGCGCATCTGGGTCAGGATGTAATTGCAGGTGCCGTTGATGATGCCGGCCAGCCATTCGATGCGGTTGCCGGCCAGGCCTTCACGGACTGCCTTGATGATGGGAATGCCGCCCGCGACAGCGGCCTCGAAGGCAACGACAAGACCCTTTTCCTGCGCCAGGGCAAAGATCTCGTTACCGTGCAGGGCCAGCAGGGCCTTGTTGGCGGTCACCACGTGCTTGCCATTGTGCAGGGCGGCCAGTACCAGTGACCGGGCCGGCTCGATGCCGCCGATCAGTTCGACCACCACATCGATGCCAGGATCATTCACCAGAGCGAAGGGATCCTGCACGACATCGAAATCGCGGGCATCAAGGCCTTCCAGGCGAGCGGGATTACGTACCACGACCTGCCGCACCTGCAGAGGTCTGCCAATCCGGCGACTTATCTCGGTGGCATTGCGGCGCAGGACATCCAGGGTCCCGCGCCCCACTGTTCCGAGACCGATGATCCCGACTTTCACCGACGCCATCATCCCTCCCGGAACATCTGCTTGATGCCGCGCAGGGCCTGGCGCGTACGCTGCTCGTTTTCGACCAGGCCGAAACGGACATAGTCGTCGCCGAACTCCCCAAAGCCGATGCCCGGGCTCACCGCAACCTTTGCCTTCTGGAGCACCAGCTTGGAAAACTCCAGTGAACCCATGCCCTTGAACTGCTCAGGAATTTTGGCCCAGACGAACATGGTGGCCTTGGGGCGCTCCACTTCCCAGCCGGCGGCATTCAGGCCATCGCAAAGTACGTTACGCCGCTGTTCGTACATCTGGCGGATGTCCTCGACGCAATCCTGCGGCCCTTCCAGCGCCATGATGGCGGCCACCTGCACCGGCGTGAACATGCCGTAATCCATGTAGCTCTTGATGCGGGACAGGGCCCCGATCAGCTTCGGATTGCCGGCCGCAAAGCCAATCCGCCAACCCGGCATGTTATAACTCTTGGAAAGCGTGAAGAACTCCACGCCAACATCCTTGGCACCTGGTACCTGGAGGAAACTCGGCGCCTTGTAGCCGTCAAAGACGATATCGGCGTAGGCCAGATCGTGGATGACCCAGAGCTTGTTTTCCTTGGCGAAATCGACGATGCGCTGGAAGAAGGCAAGATCCGTCACCGCAGCGGTCGGGTTGTGCGGGAAGTTGATCACCAGCATCTTCGGCCGGGGCCAGCTTGCCTTGACCGCCTTTTCAAGCTCTTCAAGGAAATCAAGACCGGGCAACATCGGCACATGGCGCAGATCAGCCCCGGCAATCACGAAACCATAGGGATGGATGGGGTAGGTCGGATTTGGCACCAGGACCGCGTCCCCCGGCCCCATGGTGGCCAGGGCCAGATGTGACAGCCCTTCCTTGGAACCGATGGTGACGATGGCTTCCGATTCCGGATCGATGTCCACGTCGTAACGTGTCCGATACCAGTGGCTCAGGGCCTTGCGAAGCCTGGGAATTCCCCGCGAGACGCTGTAGCGGTGGGTATCCCCACGCTGGGCCGCCTCACATAATTTGTCGACAATATGCTGTGGCGTCGGCTGGTCCGGATTGCCCATGCCAAAGTCAATGATGTCTTCCCCCCGCTTGCGGGCCTGCGCCTTCAAGTCGTTGACGATATTGAAAACGTAAGGGGGTAAACGGCGTATGCGTTGAAACTCATCCATGAGGGGCGAATGCCTTCTTTCCGCGGACCACAAAAAGGAAGAAAAATAGTGCGGCATCGAGGCCCTGTCAATGGGGCCCACATGCAGCAACGGCTTGAACTGTCAGTCTGGCTATGGCACAAAGAACACACGTTCAATTCAGGAGAACCGGATGAAACTCCATTTGCAAAGACCCGGCGATCAAAACCAGATCACATCCTATGCTCCCGGTGAATTGAGAATCAACGACAACGTCTACCAAAGGAGCCTGATTGTCGCGCCACGCTGGATGCAGGCGGACTGGGCGCCACAGACCTTTGAGGAACTGCAGTCCGACAGCTTCGCGGAAATCATCCAGCACCGGCCTGAAATCGTGCTCCTGGGGACAGGCAGGCGCTTGCGCTTTCCCGCCCCTGCCGTTCTCGGTCAACTGCGGGCGACTGGCAGCGGCATCGAGGTGATGGATACCACTTCCGCCTGCCGGACCTACAACATTCTCATGGGCGAGGACCGTGATATCGTGGCCGCGCTGCTGATGATAGAACTCGCCTAGGCAGTCCTACTCAAAGAGCATCTCGCCCGTCAGCCCCTCTGCCTCGATGAGGTGGCGCAGGCGCGACAGGGCTTCCATCTGTATCTGCCGGACCCGCTCGCGCGTGACCCCCAGGGCCTTGCCGATTTCCTCCAGGGTACTGACCTCGGCGCCATTCAGGCCAAAGCGCATCTCAACCACCATGCGCTGCTTGTCATTCAGGGTATCCAGCCAATAGGACAGGTGCCAGAGCAGGTCATTTTGCTCCAGCGACTCGAATGGGGTCAGCCCCTGTTCGTCAGGCAGGATATCCAGCAGACTGCGATCCGGATCGGGATCGGTGGAAATGTCGATGCTGCTGACTCGCTCGTTCAGTCCTAGCATGGCGCGCACGTCTTCCACCGGCTTGTTCAGCGCCCGGGCGACTTCCTCGGGGCGCGGCTCGTGGTCCAGGGTCTGGCTGAGGGTACGCGCCGCCCGGAGATAGACATTGATCTCCTTGACCACGTGCACGGGCAGGCGCACGGTGCGGGTCTGGTTCATCAGCGCACGTTCGATGGTCTGCCGGATCCACCACGTGGCATAGGTCGAGAAGCGAAAACCGCGCTCCGGATCGAACTTTTCCACAGCCCGGATCAGGCCGAGATTACCTTCCTCGATCAAATCGAGCAGGGGCAGGCCACGATTGATATAGCGGCGGGCGATCTTGACCACCAGGCGCAGATTGCTCTCGATCATGCGCGCACGCGCGGCCCCGTCATTCTGCAACACCCGCCGTGCCAGCGCGACCTCTTCTTCGGCATTCAGCAGCGGGGTGTAGCCGATTTCGGTGAGATAGCGGCGGGTGGAATCCTGTGGACCCACACCACAGGCGAGCGCCAGCACCTCTGCAGTCCCTTCCTCCTCGACCTGCAGGGAATCGGACGTCAGCAAAGGGGTATCCTCAGCCTCCTCCAGATCTTTCTGCAACAGGTCTTCCCCGTCCACGTCCCTGACAGGTGCTCCCGTGCGCAAGAGCTTGGGCGACAATTCATCCTTGGACATGCATACCCCGATTTTGCCGTACAGATTAAGGTCGTGGAGGCAAATAAGCCAGCGGGTCCTTCGGGCGCCCCTTTTCCCGCAGCTCGAAATGGAGCATCACCCGACCCGCGTTTCCCGATTGTCCCATGCGCGCAATCACCTGGCCCGCCTTCACCCGCGCGCCTTCCGAGACCAACAGCTGGGCGTTGTGTGCATAGGCGGTTATGTATTTTTTGTCGTGCCGGATGATGATAAGCCGACCGTATCCCCGGAGTCCACTCCCGCTATACAGGACGATACCGGCACGCGCTGCACGAACAGGGGTCCCGGGCTTGCCGCCGATATCTATTCCGTGGCGCATGCCCGGCCCTGGATCGAAGCGTGTCAGCAGGGGACCCTCGGCCGGCCAGAGCCAGTCCGAGGACATCGGCGCCGGTTTAGATACCGACTGGGACGGCGCCGCCTCCCCTGGAGGGGAGGCGGCTGGCGCAGGAACCGTCAGCGGAGGAACAACCGGTGAGATTGGGGGAGATTGTGGCTCTGGGTTTGCAATATCCTGCCCGGCTGGCGCACCGGACAGGATCACCGGCTTGACTTCGACGCCGACAGCAGCCGCTTCCTGCTGGGCATTGCCTGGTGCTGGCGCGGGGCGCGGCACCGTGGCTTTCGCTGATACGCCAGATGAGACACGCCCAGGCTCGAGATGCAGGATCTGGCCTGACCGGATCGAGTCTGGGTCAGCGATCCCATTCCAGGCAGCGATATCTGTGTATGACAGGCCAAAACGCTGCCCGATGCCGCTTAGCGTGTCGTTGGGCCTCACGACATAAAACCTGGGTCGCGCAGCGGGGGTCACAATCTTGTTCTGCGGATCCGATACAGACAGGCTGCGGATAGATGCCGGAGGCCCGCCGGCGCAAGCTCCCAGCGCCAGGAAAGCAACAAGCCCGAGAGTGGATCTGACAAGGTGACAACTAGTCATGCGAAATCAATACAGTCCGGACAGAAGCGGCACGAAGCAGCACTCTGCCAGGGTTTCCGCCCTGATCCCGGCGGCTTCCCGTCGATAGATCATCAATTGCTGCTTTTCCCCCTGTCCCAGCGGCATCACCAGCCGCCCGCCAATCTGGAGTTGCGCCAGCAAACCTTCAGGTGCAAGCTCGGCAGCAGCGGTCATCAGGATGCCATCAAAAGGAGCGCGCCCCGGCCAGCCAATGGTACCATCATCATGCCGCATGGCGATGTTCTTGTATCCCAGTGCCGACAGACGTACCCGCGCCTGCTGATATAACGGGCTGATGCGCTCGACGGTATACACCTGAGGCACCAGAGTGGCGAGAACAGCCGCCTGATATCCAGAACCCGTGCCAATTTCAAGCACTTTCTGAAGAGGACCATCAGCCAGCAGGGTTTCCGTCATGAAGGCCACGGTCCAGGGTTGCGACAAGGTCTGGCCAAAACCGATGGGCAGGGCGGAATCCTCATAGGCCCGGCTGGCCAGCGCCTCCTCGACAAACAGATGGCGCGGCAAGCTGGACAAAGTCCGCAGTACCGCCTCGTTGCGGATTCCCTTTGCGCGCAGACGCTCGACCATCCGGTTGCGGGTCCGGGCCGAAGTCATGCCAACGCCGATATCTAAGGTTTGGGGAGGCTGTTTAACCATTGGCTCAAATTTTCCAGATAAGCATATCGGGTCATGTCCAGATGTAGCGGCGTGATGGACACGTACCCGCGACGCACCGCATCGAAATCAGTACCCAGCCTGGCATCCGCTTCAGGCCCGGCCGGACCGATCCAGTAGATCGTCTCGCCGCGTGGGTCCTGCTGACGGATGACCGGCTCGCTTTTGTGACGCCGGCCCAGCCGGGTCACCTCCATGCCCTTCAAGTCTTCAAAAGGCAGATCCGGCACATTCACATTCAGGATGGTGTCCGCCGGCAGGGAAAGCTCCGGAATCCGGACCAGCAGATCAGCCGCCACCTTCGCAGCAGTCTGGTAATGCGCGCACTCCTTGCCAGCCAGTGATACGGCCATGGCGGGCAGGCCCAGGAAACGGCCCTCGGAGGCCGCCGCCACGGTGCCGGAATAGATGACGTCATCCCCCAGGTTTGCTCCCCGGTTGATGCCACTAATGACCATGTCTGGCTCTTCCGCCATCAAGCCGGTGATTGCCAGATGCACACAGTCGGTCGGGGTACCATTGACGTACCAGAAACCATTTTGGCCCTGCCTGCAACGCAGGGGCCTGTCGAGGGTCAGGGAGTTGCTGGCCCCACTGCGGTCACGATCCGGCGCCACGACCACGATGTCCCCGAAAGCCTTGAGTTGTTGCGCGAGCACAGACAGGCCCGGCGCCAGATAACCGTCGTCATTACTGAGAAGAAATCGTGGCATGCGTGAGTATTTACTCTTCAGGTACCAAAAATCCGTGTTGAAAACCGCAGACAGAACCCATCATCGGTGCGGACAGATCCAGGGAAGTTAGACTATCCTGGCCGCTAAAGCCAGTTTTCGAAAACCGCGAATATCAAAGCGTGCGCCACCTGACACCGATGCAACAAAAAAGCGGCCGCATGGGCCGCTTTCGGGATTTAATTGGTCGGGGCGAGAGGATTTGAACCTCCGACCACCTGAACCCCATTCAAGTTCCCACCGATTGCAGCCTGTATCACCAGATTTCAAAATCACTTCATTTTCAACACCTTACCTCAGATTGCCGGATCAACAAGGATCAGCTAGAATCACCTAAACGCCCGCCTCTGGTAAACGTGGCGGTAAACGTGGACCCCACTTGTACCCGCATGGATGCGCCATGACCAAGTTGAAAGTGAAGCAGATCGAAGCAGCCAAGCCCGGCCCCAAGGACGTCTACCTGCGGGACGGGGATGGCCTGGAACTCCGGATCTTTCCCAGTGGCCGGCGGGTCTGGCAGTTGCGTTACCGCTATGGCGACAAGCGCCGTGTGCTTTCCCTGGGCGGCTATGAGCACGTTACGCTGGTTGAAGCCCGCAACAAGGCCCATGCTGCACGCGGCCTGATCGAGCGCGGCATCGATCCCATTGAACAGCAACGCACCGAAGCCGCGCAACGCGCTGCCGAGCAGGCTGCCGAATCCACCATTCCCAGTGTCAGCGACCTGTTCGACAACTGGATGACCGTCTACGTCGAACACCACAGCCGGCGCCCGGAGCTCTATAAGTCGATGCTCAAGGACTTTCTGGCCAGCCATGGCGAGCTGAAGACCCGCGACCTGACCCGTGCCCACGTTGCCGGATATATCGACAAGGTACTGGCCCGAGGCGCCCGCGTGGCGGCCAATCGCAAGCTGGCCTATCTCAAGCAGATGCTGGCCCATGGCGAGGCGCGGGGCTATCTCGACAGCAATCCAGCCGCACTGATGAACAAGCGGCATGCGGGCGGCCATGAGACCCCGCGCAATCGCGTCCTGAGTGAAGCGGAGATTCGGCAACTGCTGACCGCACTACCAGACGCGGGCCTGCCGGATTGGGCCCAGCAGGTAATCAGGATCTTGCTGGCCACCGGAGCCCGGTCCGAAGACATTGTGAACGCCCGCTGGGAGCACCTGGACCTGGACGGGCAACGCTGGCATATCCCCGAGCCCAAGCAGAGCCGCAAGCATCGCCCGCGCTCGCATGACGTCTTCCTGTCGGATTACGCCACCTGCGCTTTCAAGGCCCTCAGCCAATATCGGGTTGGCGATTATATTCTGACAAGCAGCCGTAAGCCAGACCAACCCATCAACGATAAGACCCTGGCACACCTCATTGGTGACCGGCAGGGCGGCAAGGCCCAGCAGAACCGCACGGCAACGCATCACGATGCACTGGTTCTGCCGGGCGGGCGCTGGACCGCGCATGACCTGCGGCGGAGCTGCGCGGCGGGCATGACGCGCCTGGGCATCGACCCCTTCGTGGCTGACCGCTGTCTGGGCCATGCCCTGCCCAGCCGCATGATGGAGGTCTACCAGGTAACCCATAGTGATGCAGCCCTGGCCGAAGCCTGGCGGCGCTGGGGGCGCAAGCTCGCATTGCTGGAGGATGCCGAGCCCGGCGCTGACGTCGTACCGCTGACCAAGGCGGGCTAGATCGATGCGCAGAGCTGGCCTTCTTGCAGATCATACGGCGCTGCCGTATCATAGTTTTACATGATCGAATTCATTGAAACCCCGCTGTTCTCCCGATTGCTGAACGACTATCTGAGTGATGAGGAGTTCGCTGCCCTGCAATGGGAACTTGCCACTCACCCGGAAGCAGGCGACCTGATCCCACAAAGTGGCGGGCTTCGAAAACTGCGCTGGGGCGCCAAAGGGCGCGGCAAACGTGGCGGCTATCGGGTGATCTACTACTGGCGCAATCAGCAGGGCCAAATCTGGCTGCTGACCATCTACGCCAAGAACGAGGCGGAGAACATCCCGGCTCATGTGTTACGGACGATCAAGGAGACCTTGGACCATGACTAAGCGCAATATCGGACAGGAGATCCTGGAGGGTATCCAGGCCATTCAGCGCGGCGAGGGACGCCACTATACCGTGGAGGTGCCCACCGACGTCAAAGCCATCCGCGAGCATACCGGGCTCAGTCAATCGGCCTTTGCCGCGCTTTTGGGCGTCAGTCCGCGCACCCTGCAGGACTGGGAACAGGGCCGACGTCAGCCTTCCGGGGCGGCCAAGTCCCTGCTGTTCATTGCGGCCAAGCGGCCTGAGGTTTTGCGGGAGGTTTTCAAGGACATCCCCAGTGCTGCCTGAACCCATTGGCAGGTGACCCC
>NZ_JBBPCO010000019.1 GCF_038070005.1 Thermithiobacillus plumbiphilus
GATGCCAAGCCCGCCGCTTCGTTGCGGATTTGTCACCGGTGATGGCGGGCGTTATGCCTTACTCACGAACTGAGGACGACCTCATTTTGTCATTCGTATCCGGGACGACCCGTACAACGATGAGGTGTCGCCATGAACTGGATCATTCTGATCCTTGCCGGGATTTTCGAAATCGGATGGGCCATAGGACTTAAATACACCGATGGCTTCACACGCCTCTGGCCAACTGTTGGCACAGTACTTGCGATGGTGATTAGCCTTGGGTTACTTGGCATTGCCATGAAGTCGCTGCCTGTTGGCACCGCATACGCTGTATGGGTTGGCGTCGGCGCTGTCGGCACGGCGATTCTTGGGATTGTGCTGTTTGGAGAGCCAGCGAATGCAGGGCGGCTACTGAGCCTCGCGTTCATCCTCGCAGGTATTATTGGCCTCAAATTGGCTACCCCGGCCTAACAATTCGTTCAAGCCGAAGCCGCTTCGCGGCTCGGCTTAATTCAGGTGTTATGAACCGAGAAGCCTAGTCATAGGGCGCATCCATGGGAAACATTGGTCGGCAATTATCACGCACCGAGGGAAGGGTTTTGCCCGCTTCAGCCTGGATGGCGCGCGAGACGCTAGGAAACTAGATTCCGTGGCCGGCCTTCCAGAAAGGCAAGGATATTCTCGGCAATCTGGTCAACCATGCGCTGGCGCGCTTCCTGGCTTGCCCAGGCAACGTGTGGCGTGACAATCAGGTTGGGGATGTCGGCCGCCAGCAGCGGGTTGCCGTGCACGGGTGGTTCCTGCGTAAGCACATCCACGCCGGCACCGCCAAGTCGTCCGGCCCGCAGGGCATCTGCCAGCGCTTGCTCTTCCACGATGCCGCCCCGCGCCGTGTTGATGAGCAGGGCGTCCGGTTTCATGCGCGCGAGTTCGTCCGCGCCAATCAGGTTTTTGGTGGCGTCGGTGAGCGGGCAATGCAGGCTCAGTACATCCACCATTGCAAGCAAGTCCAGGAGGATGACGCGGGGCCTTGTCTTGGGAGCCCTTGGGCTGGGAATGTTTGGTCTTTCTGTCATTCTGGAACGCTTGCCTCATCTTGGTCCGGATTCCATAAACTTGGCTTTTGGCCCTCGGCCCTGGTGATGGTGGGGCATTGGTCCGATTGCTGCTGTATGGGGCTCAGGCTAGTGTGCATCAGCACTGTTTTTTGTGAAGGGATTTGGGGTACACTCTAGCGCGAACGGAGAGGTACCGAAGCGGTCATAACGGCGCCGACTCGAAATCGGATGGGGGTTAACAGCCCCACGTGGGTTCGAATCCCACCCTCTCCGCCAGCTTTTCCGCAAGTTCCGTTGTCCTTGCGTACCAGGCACCTTCGTAGATATGGCTGCATTTCAAATAGACGAGGAGGTTAGCATGAGCAGAAGAACAAGTGCCAGTGTGCTCACGCGCTGGCTGGTTGTTGCTACAGCAGTGGGTTTGTTGGCGGGCTGCGGCAAGAAGGAAGAGCCTCAGGACACCTCCGCAACGGGGGCTACGACCGAAAGCCCCGCTACTACGGGTACTGCGCCTGATACGAGTACCGGCGCCGCAGGTACTGCCGGGGGCACAGGTGCCGATATGGGCACTGATGGTACTACGGGTGGTGCAACCGGCGCAGATATGACCGGTACCACGGGCGGCGCTACCGATGGCACCGGAGCAGGCGCTGCGGGCGGCACGACAGGTGGTGCCGGTGACACGACGGGCGGCGCTGCTGGAGCTGGTGCCGCGACTGGTGCTGGCGCTGGCGCCAGTGCTGGCGGCGCTACGCAGACGGCGTCCGCTGGCGGCGGTGATGCCGAGGCACTGATGAAGAGCTCTGATTGCTTCAGCTGCCATGCGGTGGACACCAAGATGGTTGGTCCTGCTTATGCTTGGGTGGCTCACAAGTACAAGGGCCAGAGTGGGGCTGACGAGAAGCTGGCGCAGAAGATCAAGCAGGGCGGTGCCGGTAACTGGAATGCGCTCACCGGTGGAGTGCCTATGCCGCCCCATCCGCAGCTGAGCGATGCCGACGCCAAGGCGATGGCGGATTGGGTGCTGAAGCAGAAGCCCATCGCGCCGCCAAAGGCCTGAGCCATAGAAACTCCCGGACCGCATGGCCGGGAGTTTTTGCTTTCTGTTGCTTTGCCCGGCATGTTGTTATGCCGGGCGTTCCAGCTCAGGCAGCTTCGGTAGGATAGGGGAGGTCCAGCACGACGAGTTCCGGGCCCCTTTCGCTCGCAAGTCGCAGGTCTTCCCCTGCATTATCAATACGCAGCACAGCCAGGCATTCATATTTCCCCTTGCCATTCGGCGCGCAAGCCACGAGCTGGCCAATGGCCTGGCCTTCCAGTGTGCTCCCATGGATGCTGGTGCCGGGATCGCTGCTGATCGGGCTGAGCAAGCGGTAGGTCCGGCTTTTCTGGCGTCCGAGATACTTGGTGCGTGCTACGATCTCTTGGCCCGGATAGCATCCCTTCTTGAAATTGATGCCTCCGAGCACCTCGAGATTCAGTTCCTGGGGAATGAATTTTTCCGTAGTATTCCGGCTTACAAGGCCGATACCAGCCCTGATCTGCAGCAGATTCCAGGGCAACTCGCCGCTCGGGCGGGCACCGGCCTGCACCAGTTTCCCCCAGATTTCCTGCGTTGCCTCAGGCTTGCCGATGACCAGCCTGGCCTGCACGCCAGCCCAGGGAAGCTGGGCTATGAGCATGTCCCCCGCATCCACGCTGGCCCAGTCTGTCGTGGGCAGGTCGGCCCTTGCGGTGGCCTTGGTGAGCAAGGATTGGGCGTCAGGTCCTGCCAGGCCGATGCGGACATATTCTGAAGAAAGATCCTCAATTTCGGCCTTGGCCATCAGCCGGAATTTTTTCAAGCGTTCGACGACGCCCGCGCTCAGATCGGCAGAGAGCAGCAGCCAGTAGGCATCCTGCCAGCGAAAAATGAAGAAATTGGCCAGCATGCGGCCCTTGGGGTTACTGTAACTGCTAAGCTGTCCCCGCTCGGGGGTGACGAGCCGGATGTCATTGGAAAACTGGCCCTGCAGAAATTTTTCTGCATCCGGGCCGGAAACCCTGATCAATCCATACTGGCTCAGATCACAGAGAATCTCCTGACCGGTGAGTACGGCTTCCAGTTCATGCTGGGGCTCGCCAAAATGCTGCACCAGCCCGTCAGGATCGAAACTGGCGCCCTGTGACGCCAGAAAGGTTTGCCATTTTGTGTGCATAAACTATCCTTCATGCCCATTTGAATGAACGAAATCGAATGACTGCTTCCGGAGAGCACGAGCTCAGTTTCCAGTTTTCTGTCGGCAAGCGCCAGTGCCTGCTGGCAGGCTTGCCTCAACTTCTCACGCTCCCCACACTGGTGCTGCCCGTCTGGTGGCCTTATTGGCCTGTGAGCATCTTTTTGGGGATCCTGCTGAGCTGGCAGCTATATCGGCAGATATCACCCATGGGCAAAACATGCCGGGGCCGGATCACTGACCTGGCTTGGGATGATCAAGGCGCATATCATATCCGCCTGGTGGACGGCCGGGCCCTGCATGCAGGCCTGCTACCCGGGGCCATCGCGCATCCTCGCCTGCTGGCGCTGCGCTTCCAGGGGAGCGACGGCCAGGTTTATCGCCTCATCCATCCAGTACCTGGTGCTTCGATCCCGCAGTTTGCGGCACTACGGCGTCAGCTGCTGCATCCACGCGGTAAAGACAGGGATCAGGCCAGTCCTTCTGCATGACGGTATCCTGCAGTATCGGGGCCTTTTCGGGGTAGTCCAGCGAATAATGCAAACCGCGGGACTCGTGACGGGCCTGGGCGGAGCGAATGATCAGTTCCGCAACCAGCACCAGGTTGCGCAATTCGATCAGGTCATTGCTCAACCGGAAGTGGCGATAATATTCCTCGATCTCGCCTTTGAGCAGTTCCACCCGTCGTCGGGCCCGCTCCAGGCGCTTGTTACTGCGCACGATGCCGACGTAATCCCACATGAACCGGCGGATTTCATCCCAGTTGTGGGAAACCACCACTTCTTCATCGGAGTCGGTCACCCGGCTCTCGTCCCAGTCGGGCACGGGCTGGAGCTCGATGGCCTGGAGCGCCGGCCAGGTCGCGCGGACGTGCTCCCGGATGTCCTGGGCATAAACGGCGCATTCCAGCAGGGAATTGCTGGCCAGGCGGTTGGCCCCGTGCAGGCCGGTATGGCTGACTTCGCCCGCGGCATAAAGACGGGGTAGATCGGTTCGCCCGTTCAGATCCACCATGACCCCGCCACAGGTGTAATGTGCGGCCGGCACCACCGGGATCGGTTCCCGGGTGATGTCGATCCCGAGCAACAGGCAGCGCTCGTAGATGTTGGGAAAATGGTTCTTGATGAACTCGGCCGGCCTGAAGGAAATGTCGAGCAGCACATGGTCATCGCCACGGCGCTTCATCTCCGCGTCGATGGCACGGGCGACGATGTCGCGGGGGGCCAGCTCCTCGCGCGGATCATAGCGGTGCATGAACGCCTCGCCATTGATCAGCCGCAATTTCCCGCCTTCGCCGCGCACCGCCTCGGTGATCAGGAATGACTTGGCCTGCGGGTGATAGAGACAGGTGGGATGGAACTGGATGAATTCCATGTTGGCCACCCGGCAACCGGCCCGGTAGGCCATGCTGATGCCGTCTCCAGTGGCGATGTCGGGATTGCTGGTGTAAAGATATACCTTGCCGGCCCCGCCGGTGGCCAGGACGGTGGCGCGGGCCAGGAAAGTCCGCACTTCCTGCCGGACCTTGTCATACACGTAGGCGCCCAGGCAGCCCGGATCGTTCAGCCCGAGCTTGCTGCCGTTGATCAGGTCCACGGCATTGTGCTGCTCGAAAATCCGGATGTTCGGATGCTGCCGGGCTTGCTTGGCCAGTGAGGTTTCAATGGCACGGCCGGTGGCGTCGGCGGCATGCAGCACGCGGCGCTGGCTGTGTCCACCCTCGCGGGTCAGGTGAAAAGGAAGCTTGTCCGGAAAGCTGTCACCGGCCTCCTGAGTAAAGAGCACGCCACGCTCGATCAGTTCCTGTACGACCTTCGGTCCCTGTGAAACCACATGCCGGACGACATCCTCATGGCAGAGTCCGGCTCCGGCATTCAGGGTGTCCCGTGTGTGGGCCTCGAAGCTGTCCGATTCCGCCATGACAGCGGCAATGCCGCCCTGGGCCCAGAGCGTTGCCGACCCGGTCAGCTCGCATTTAGCCAGCAGGGCCACGGTTCCCAGTTCCGCCAGGCCGAGAGCGGTCATCAAACCCGCCAGTCCGCTACCGATTACCAGAAAGTCACTGCGGTGGTGCTTCATCCATGCCATCCCGTTCCTGAGACTAGAGGCCCTTTCAGTACAAGCTTATTTTGCTACTATACCCGCTCCGGCATTGAAAAAGCATCCTTGCACAGGCGCAGCTCCGGGCCATCAGGCCGATTCGCACCATTTTTACCCATACTAGAATGTCACAGGCAGTCTCATCAGGAATCTGAAATGTCCGAACAGGAAAGCGACCGTCTGCTAGTCGAGCGCGTTCAGAAAGGGAACAAGCATGCTTTCGATGTGCTGGTACGCAAGTACCAGCACAAGGTGCTGTCCCTTGTCTCGCGTTATGTGCGGGATCCGGAGGAGGCGGAAGATGTTGCTCAGGAGGCATTCATCAAGGCCTATCGAGCCCTGAAAACCTTTCGGGGCGAGAGTGCTTTTTACACCTGGCTGTACCGCATTGCCGTAAACACTGCGAAGAACTATCTTGTTGCCCTGGGGCGTCGGCCACCCTCATCGGATTTTGAGACCGAAGATGCGGAACAATTGGAAGCTGCCGATGCACTAAGGGAGTATGACACACCGGAGGGCCTGGTGATGGAGCAGGAACTGGCGCAGCGCATCGGCCTTGCCCTGGACCATCTCCCTGCAGATCTGCGAACGGCAATCACCCTGCGTGAGTTCGAGGGGTTGAGCTATGAGGAGATTGCCGCGGCAATGGACTGCCCGATCGGAACGGTGCGATCAAGAATATTTCGAGCCAGAGAGGCCATCAGTCGGGAGTTGGAGCCATTGTTAGAACGAAAGGAAATCTAGGTATGCTGAACGACAAGGAAAAGATGTCCGCCTTCATGGATGGCGAACTGGGTATTGAAGATGCCAGCATCTTCATCGATCGACTCCTGAGCGATTCGGAGCTGAAAAAGGAGTGGTCGAGACTGCATACCGTCAGCCATCTCCTGAAATATTCACAAAGACCGGCCGCTCTCGGCTCCGAGGCTTTCGCCAGTCGTGTGTATAACCTCCTTGAACAGGAACCCACCGTTCTCGCGCCCAAGGGGCTCGAGCCACGTCACGCCCCCCTGCCGCTCTGGGGCAAGTTCGGCGCCGTGGCCATTGCCGCCAGTGTTGGCTTCGTCAGTTTCGTCATGCTCCAGCCTGGTAACCCTGCCGGCAGCGCCTTCGATAACGCGGTCTCATCCCCAGTGGCGAATTCCATGGAAACTCAGGATGATGTCAGTCCCGCTGCGATGGTGCCGGCCAGTGATAGGGGACGGCAATGGGCCCCTGTGGATCTGGCACCGGAGAGCAGCCTGGAGATGTACCTTGCCCGCCAGCGAGCGCAGGATCTGCGCATGGAGGAAGTGCGCAAGGCCTCTGAGCAGGCGCCCGTGGTCCAGAAAGTCGGGCGGGAGGTCGCTCACTGACAGTTGTGGTAATATGGGTGCATGACGCTGCATATACTAGAAGAAGCTGATGTGCTACGGGTGGACGGGGAGATCGCCTGGATTGATCCAGAGCGCCGGTCCACCTGTTCTGGCTGTTCCGCGAAAAATGGATGCGGTACAGGTACCCTAGCCGGGGTGCTTGGCAAGCGGCGCGTCGAAATGCGCGCCATAAACCATATTGGCGCGAAGCCTGGCGACCGGGTGGTCGTCGGGGTTGCCGGGGCCGCCCTGCTCCGGGGTTCCGTCGCTGTCTATGTGGTCCCCCTTCTACTGTTTTTCGCGCTGGCTCTCTTTGGCCAGCATATGGCCGCCAAGCTCCAGGCCTCGAGCCCGGAGCTCTGGACCATCCTCTCTGCCTTCTTCGGGCTATCGCTCGGCTTTCTCTGGGTTCGACTCTTCAGTAAACGCATCCGTGTCGATGCGCGATATCAGCCGGTATTGTTGCGCATCATCGGTGAAAAGGGCTTTGTTCCCATCCATCCTTTGCAGTAAAAAGGAGATGAGCGTCTGTCTGCCATCGAAAATGGAAGCGGGCGCCCGGCCTTGCGGAACCGGCGAGTGCCGGAGGGAGCTGACAGGGATGGTAACATCGCCATCGCTGCAGGAATTCGTCTGTTCTATCATCAAAAGGAGTTGAAATGGTGAAGCATCGAGCACAAAGGCTTTGGCCATGGTCCTGGGCATTGAGCATCATTTTCCTGCTGTCGGCTTTCAGGGCCGCTCATGCTGCGGATCTGCCCGATTTCACCAGCCTTGTGGAGCAAAATGGTCCCGCGGTGGTAAACATTAGCACCACCCAGACCATCAAGGCCCCGCAGGCGGGGCCGGGTATGCCGCAGGGCACGCCTTTTGATGATTTCTTCCGGCACTTCTTTGGCGACGTGCCCAATGCCATGCCCCGAGAATACAAGGCCCAGTCCCTGGGTTCGGGCTTCATCATCAGCCATGACGGCTATGTCGTTACCAACGCCCACGTCATCCAGAATGCCGACAAGGTCGATGTGCGTCTGACCGACCGGCGCCAGTTCGAGGCAAAGGTGATCGGCAAGGATGAGCGCACTGACATCGCGCTCTTGAAGATCCCCGGTAACAACCTGCCCGTGGTGCGCATTGGTGATCCCGAGAAGGTCAAGGTCGGGGCCTGGGTGGCGGCCATCGGCGCACCCTTCGGGTTTGAAAACAGCGTGACCTCCGGCATCGTTGGCGCCAAGGGCAGGAGCATCCCCAACGAGAGCTATGTGCCCTTCATCCAGACGGATGTGGCCATCAATCCCGGTAACTCCGGCGGACCGCTGTTCAACATGGATGGCGAGGTGATCGGGGTCAACTCGATGATTTACAGCCGCACCGGCGGCTTCATGGGCCTGTCCTTTTCCATTCCCATCGACATCGCCATGCGGGTGGTCAATGAACTGCGCACTACCGGCAAGGTCAGTCACGGCTGGCTGGGTGTCATGGTGCAGGACATCACCGAGCCGCTGGCGCGTTCCTTCAACCTGCCGAACGCCCGTGGCGCCCTGGTCGGCGACGTGATGCCCGACAGCCCGGCCGCCAAGGCGGGGATTCGCCGCGGTGACGTAATCGTTTCCTTCGCCGGGCGCGACATCAATGTTTCCGGTGACCTGCCGCCTCTGGTTGGCATGGCGCCTGTGGGCAAGCCGGTTCAGGCCCGTTTGTTGCGTAATGGCCAGACCCTCGACGTCAATGTGGTGATCGAGGAGATGCCGAAGAAGCCGGGTGAGATGGCTTCCAGTGCGCAGGAATCCGACCGGCTGGGGGTGCGGGTCGATACCCTGACTGCCGAGCAGAAGCGCAAGCTGAAGGTTTCCGGAGGCCTGCTGGTGACGGCGGTCGCCCCGGGACCCGCAGCGGATGCCGGCATCCGCCCGGGTGATGTCATCGTGCAGCTTGCGCGCCAGCCGGTCGGGGATGTGGCGCAGTTTCAGCGGCTTGTGGCCGGATTGCCCAGGGGACAGCCGATTCCCGTCCTCGTCAATCGAGGCGGTGGCAGCCTCTATCTGGCCCTGCAGCTGGACAAATAGGGATGGGCGGTCCGGCTTCCATGACCGCATCGGGGCCGGACCTGCGATTGCTGGGGCGTCCCGGTTGCCATCTCTGTGATGACATGATTGCCGTCCTGCGCCCTTTTCTCAACGCCGGGCGGTTTACCCTGACACTGGTCGATGTCGATAGTGACCCCGCGCTGGCGGCGCGTTACGGTCTCCTGATTCCGGTATTGCTCGACGGCGATCTGGAAATCGCGCATTACACCCTGAGCCCGGAAGTTCTGGAGGCCTATCTTCATCAGGCCGGGCAGGCCTGATCCAGGAGTGGTCATGTTAAATCAGCATGTGTTTTGCTAGGATAGGCCGCAAACAGGCTGGCGGCGGGACCGTCACAGGCCGTCCAGGGCTCATCAGGAAAAGGGGGCGTTGCGGCTCCCTTTTTCAGTTTCCTTGGCCATTCCCCCGTAATGGCCATTTGCGTGGATCATGACTGACACGAACAGAATTCGGAATTTCTCCATTATCGCCCACATCGACCATGGCAAATCCACCCTTGCGGATCAGTTCATCCGCTTGTGCGGGGGCTTGAGCGATCGCGAGATGAGCAATCAGGTGCTCGATTCCATGGACATCGAGCGTGAGCGTGGCATCACCATCAAGGCCCAGAGCGTGCGTCTCAACTACAAGGCTGCCGATGGCCAGATCTACACGCTGAACCTGATCGATACCCCGGGACATGTCGATTTCTCCTATGAGGTGAGCCGCTCGCTGGCGGCCTGCGAAGGCGCTCTGCTGGTGGTGGATGCCTCGCAGGGTGTGGAAGCGCAGAGTGTGGCCAACTGTTACACAGCGCTCGAAAACAATCTCGAGATCCTGCCGGTCCTGAACAAGATCGATCTGCCCGCGGCGGATCCCGAACGGGTCAAGACGGAAATCGGCGAGATCATCGGCCTGGATGCCAGTGACGCCGTGCTGGCGAGCGCCAAGGAAGGTATTGGCATCCCGGAAATCCTCGAGCGCATCGTCGAGCGCGTGCCCGCGCCGGGTGGAGATGCCGCTGCCCCGCTGCAGGCCCTGATCATCGATTCCTGGTTCGACAACTACGTCGGTACGGTGGTGCTGGTGCGCGTTTTCAACGGCACCCTGCGTGCCGGCCAGAAGATCCTGACCATGGCCGGCAAGCGCCAGTACACCGTCGAAAAGGTCGGCGTCTTCACGCCCAAGCCCCTGGTGGTGGACGCCCTGGAGGCCGGGGCGGTGGGCTTTGTCATTGCCGGCATCAAGACCGTGGACGGCGCCAAGGTTGGCGATACCCTCACCGAGGTGCATCGTCCTGCCAGCGAGGCGCTGCCGGGTTTCAAGGAGGCCAAGCCGCAGGTCTTCGCCGGGCTCTATCCGGTGGATTCCTCGGAATACGACACCATGCGCGATGCGCTCGACAAGCTCCGGCTCAACGATGCCTCGCTGCATTACGAGCCGGAAACCTCGCAGGCACTGGGTTTTGGTTTTCGCTGCGGCTTTCTGGGCATGCTGCACATGGAGATCGTGCAGGAACGTCTGGAGCGTGAATACAATATCGACCTGATCACCACCGCGCCGACCGTGGTGTATCAGGTGGAAACCACGGATGGCAATGTGATCGAGGTCGAGAACCCGGCCAATCTGCCGCCGCAGCAGAACATCGCCGAGATGCGTGAGCCAATCATCGAGGCAAACATCCTGGTGCCGGAGAAGTATCTCGGGGCCGTGATCGGGCTCTGCGAGGAAAAACGCGGCGTTCAGAAAAACCTGCAGTTCATGGGTGGGCAGACCATGCTCAGCTATGAGTTGCCCCTCAATGAGGTGGTGCTGGACTTCTTTGATCGCCTGAAATCAGTCAGTCGGGGTTACGCCTCGCTCGATTACGAACTCAAGCGCTTTCAGACATCCAGCCTCGTCAAGCTGGATGTGCTGATCAACGGCGACAAGGTGGATGCGCTCTCGCTCATCGTCCATCGCGATCAGGCCCAGTACCGCGGCCGGGAACTGGCGTCCAGGCTGCGCGAACTGATCCCGCGGCAGATGTATGACGTTGCCATTCAGGCTGCCATCGGGTCCCAGATCGTCGCCCGCGAAACCGTCAAGGCCCTGCGCAAGAACGTGACGGCGAAATGCTACGGCGGCGACATCAGCCGCAAGCGCAAACTGCTCGAAAAGCAGAAGGAAGGCAAAAAGCGCATGAAACAGGTTGGTAGCGTCGAAATACCGCAGGAAGCCTTTCTCGCCATCCTGAAGGTCGAAAAATAATATCGTTCCAGCAGAACACGCAATGACAATCGAGGGATGACTATGGATTTTAGCCTGCTGATGTTGATCCTGCTGCTGGTGACGGCTGTGGTCTGGTTGCTGGACAGGGTGTTCTTCAGGCGACGCCGGCCCGCGCATGCCCAGGAGCCCTGGCCGGTGGAGTGGTCCCGCAGTTTCTTTCCGGTGATCCTGGTGGTCTTTCTGATCCGCTCCTTCGTGGTGGAGCCTTTCAAGATTCCTTCCGGTTCCATGATCCCCACCTTGCTGGTCGGTGATTTCCTGCTGGTGAACAAGTTCGTGTATGGCCTGCGCCTGCCGGTCATCAACACGCGGCTGACACAGGGCAGCCCCCTGGAACGTGGTGACGTCATCGTGTTTCGCTATCCCGAAGATCCAAGCAAGGACTACATCAAGCGGGTGGTGGGCCTGCCCGGTGATACGGTCGCCTATGCCAACAAACAGATCATCATCAATGGCAAGCCGGTATCCACGGAACTGCTCGGCGATTTCAGCTATATTACAGAACAGGGCTACATACTCGATACCCAGAAATATCGGGAGCAGCTTGGCAGGCATCGGCATGACATTCTGGTGATTCCGGAGAGCGGGATGCAGGACATGGAGCCCGTCACTGTACCGCCGGGGCGCTATTTCGTGATGGGCGACAACCGGGACAACAGCAATGACAGCCGATTCTGGGGCTTCGTGCCCGATGACAATATCGTGGGAAAGGCGATGCTGATCTGGTGGTCCTGGGACAGCCTGGAGACCCGGGTTCGCTGGCAGCGCCTGGGGGAGGCAATTCCTTGATGAATGCAACAAATGGCCGGGAGCATGGAACGACACTGGTGGGGCTGCTCGCCTGGGGTGTCGTGCTGGTCGCTTTTACGGTCCTGGCCGCGAAAATACTGCCTGTCTACTATGAATACTGGTCCGTGGTCAATGCTGTGAAGGCCCAGGCACAGAGCACGGATGCCCGGGCCAGCGAACGGGATGTGCGCGAGGCATTGCTAAAGCGCCTTGAGGTGGCCGATGTGACCCATGTAGAAAGCGATGACATCCAGATCGAGCGAGACTCGGGGAACAATCCGCGCATCAGGGTGGCCTATGAGAGAAGGGTACATCTATTTGGCAACATGAGTGGCTGTTTCGATTTTACGACGCAGTCCCAAGGCATGCAGGTTGAATGAACGTGAGCCTTGCCTCCCTACAAACCACGCTGGGCTATGAGTTTCGCGACCCGGCCCTGTTGCGCCAGGCCCTGACCCACCGCAGTTCCCATGCCTTCAACAATGAGCGCCTGGAATTTCTGGGCGATGGTGTTCTCAACTTTACTGTCGCGGACATGCTTTATCGCCGCTATGGCCAGGCCCCGGAGGGAGATCTGTCACGGATGCGGGCCAGGCTGGTGCGCGAGGAAACCCTGGCCGAGATTGCCCAGCGTCTGGATCTCGGCAGTGAGCTGATTCTCGGCATCGGCGAGCAACGCAGTGGTGGCTTTCGCCGTGCATCCATTCTGGCCGATGCCCTGGAGGCCGTATTGGGAGCCATCTATCTGGATGCAGGGTTCGAGGCCGTGCACGTCGTCATTCGCCGCCTGTTTGGCGACTTCCTGTCGGATGAGCTGGTCCGCGAGCAACTGAAAGACCCCAAGACCCGCTTGCAGGAATTCCTGCAGGGGCGCGGCAAGGCCCTGCCGCGTTATGAGCTCGTGCTGGAGAAAGGCGAGGCGCATAATAAATCCTTCGTGGCGCGATGCCATGTTGAGGGACAACAATACCAAGACGCGGAGGCCGGTAGCCGCCGCAAGGCCGAGCAGGCTGCCGCCGCGTTGATGCTGGAGCAACTGACCAGGGTGGAGAGCTAATGGATGCTGACTTCAAGAGTGGTTACATCGTCCTGGTCGGCCGGCCGAATGTTGGCAAATCGACCCTGCTCAATCACCTGGTCGGACAGAAGGTCAGTATCACCTCCCGGCGTCCGCAGACCACCCGCAATCGCATTCTGGGCATCAGGACCCGAGCCGATGCCCAGTTGCTCTTCGTCGATACGCCGGGCATCCATGACCCGAAAAATCCCCTCAATCGATACATGATGCGCATGGCCCAGGGGGCCCTGGGTGCCGTGGATGTGGCCGTACTTGTGGTGGAGGCCGGCACCTTTCGCGAGGACGACGCCCGGGCCCTGGACCTGCTGCGGCCGCTGGGTAAACCGGTGATCCTGGTGGTCAACAAGGTGGACACGCTCAAGAACAAGTCGCGTCTGCTGCCTTTCCTGCAGGCCATGGGAGAGCGCCACCCCTTTGCCGAGGTGGTGCCCATGAGCGCCCGCGCGCCCGCTGATGTCAAGGCCCTGGAGGATCTTCTGGTGAAATACCTGCCCCAGGGCGAGCCCTTCTACGGCGAGGATGAGATCACCGACAGGTCGATGCGCTTCATGGCCGCCGAGCTCATCCGCGAGCAGGTGTTTCGCAGCGTCGGCCAGGAATTGCCCTATGCCAGCGCGGTCGGCATCGATGAATTCAAGGAGGAGGGGCGGCTCACCCGCATCCAGGCGACCATCTATGTCGAACGGCCGGGTCAAAAGGCCATCCTGATCGGCGCGGGTGGCGAGCGGCTCAAGCAGATTGGCCAGGCCGCCCGTCTGGAACTGGAAAAGCTCCTCGGGACCAAGGTGTTTCTGGGGCTGTGGGTCAAGGTCAAGACCGGCTGGGCGACGGACGCCAATGTGCTGCACAGCATCGGTTATGACAGGAACGATGGATGAGCACGCCGGCGGCCGTGGAGGCCTATGTCCTGCACCGCTACCCCTATCAGGAAAGCAGTCTGGTTGTTGAATTGTTTACCCTCGCCGAGGGCCGGGTGGGAGCCGTGGCGCGGGGGGCCCGCCGTCCCAAGAGTCAGTTTGCGCGGCTGCAGCCCTGGCAACCTTATCTGGTGAGCTGGCGTGGGCGCGGGGACCTGGCCACCCTGACTGGCGCGGAGGATTCCGGGCCGCTGGCCCAGTTCAAGGGCATCGCAGTTGCCTGTGGATTCTATCTCAATGAGCTGCTGATCCGCCTCTTGCAGCGCTGGGATCCGCATCCGGGACTGTATGCGGCCTATCAGGGGGCGCTCGCGGCACTTGCGGCGGGCGAGGCGCCGGACTGGGTACTGCGGCGCTTTGAATTTCGACTGTTGCAGGAAATCGGATTTGGCTTTGATCTGTCGGGCTGCATTCAATGTGGGCGTCCGCTGCTGGCCGATGCTTCACCCTGGCTCTATCTGCCGGAGCAGGGCCTGATTTGCGCTGAACATGGCGGGGAAGGCCAGCCCACCTGTCGTGGCTCGGCGCTACGGGCGCTGGAAGGCGGCGCGGAAATGCCACCAGCCAGTGACAAACGCGTCATCAGGCAATGGCTGCAGGGAGCGCTGGCCACCCAGCTCGGGGGAAAGCCCTTGCAAAGCCAGGCCTTGCTACAGGTCTACCGGCGCCCCGGCCGGCTTTCCGGCGGCGGGCAGGAGAATGTTCTGGGGGAGGACTCCGATGATTAAGCTGGGCGTCAACATCGATCATATCGCCACCCTGCGCCAGGCGCGTGGCACGCGTTTTCCGGATCCGGTGCAGGCGGCATTCGAGGCCGAGCAGGGAGGGGCCGACAGTATCACCCTGCATCTGCGCGAGGATCGCCGGCACATCCAGGAGCGCGACCTTGAGATCATCAGCCGGACCATCCAGACCCGGATCAACCTCGAAATGGCCGTGACGGATGAGATGCTGGCGATTGCCGCCCGGCTGCGCCCGTCGGACTGCTGCCTGGTGCCGGAGAAGCGACAGGAGTTGACGACCGAGGGCGGACTCGATGTGGCCGGCCAGCTCGAACGCGTCAAGGCGGCCTGCGTCCGCCTGGCCCAGGCCGGTGTACGGGTGTCGCTGTTCGTTGATCCTGATCCTTTCCAGATCGAGGCTGCCGCCGAGGCCGGCGCCCCGGCCATCGAAATCCACACGGGTCGCTATGCCGATGCCGAAAGTGCTGGGTCCCGTGATGCCGAGGCTGCACAGATCCGCAATGCCGCCAGCCTGGCGCACTCGATGGGGCTGCACGTCCACGCCGGGCATGGATTGCACTATCACAACGTCCAGGCCATTGCAGCAATCCCCGCCATCGAGGAGCTGAATATCGGTCATGCCATCATAGCCCGGGCAGTATTCACGGGACTGCGCCAGGCGGTAGCCGAGATGAAGGCCTTGATGCGGGAGGCTGCCGCGGCTTGATAGTCGGCATCGGCACCGATCTGGTCGAGATCGCGCGTATCCGCAAGGCGCATGATCGCTTCGGCGGGCGTCTGGCGGGGCGCCTGCTCGGGCCCCTGGAGCTGGAGGGCTTTGCCGCTTGTGCCGATTCTGCTGCGTTTCTGGCCAGGCGTTTTGCTGCCAAGGAGGCTGCGGCCAAGGCGCTGGGCACCGGTTTCCAGCAGGGTCTGTCCTGGACTGACATTCAGGTTTGTCACAGCGCGCTTGGCCAGCCGCAGCTTTGCTGGTCAGGGCGGGCCCTGGACAGATTCCAGGGACTGGGAGCGGGCGTGCAGGCGCATATCAGTATTGCCGATGAGCGGGATTATGCGCTGGCCTTTGTCGTGCTGGAGCGGGCTTCATGATGTCGGATCGCTTTCTGGCGCTTGCTTTTGAATGATGGATGGAATGGATGAGCAAGATGGGTGCGAATAACAAGGAGGGTGCAAGTGCGCCCATCCTCGTCACGGGAGCGGCGGGTTTCATTGGCTATCATCTGAGCTTACGCCTGCTGGGGGCGGGGCGGCAGGTGGTCGGGATCGACAATCTCAACGACTACTATGACGTCAGCCTGAAGCGGGCGAGGCTGGCGCAGTTGCAGGCGCATCCCGGTTTCAGCTTCGAACAGCTGGATCTGGCGGATCGGGCGGGCATGGCGCGGCTCTTTGCGAGTCATGGCTTCGATGTGGTGGTGAATCTCGCCGCCCAGGCGGGCGTTCGCTATTCAATCGAAAACCCCGCAGCTTACATCGACAGCAATCTTGTTGGTTTTGGCAATGTGCTGGAGGGTTGTCGCCAGAGCCAAGTAAGGCATCTGGTGTTTGCGTCCTCGAGCTCGGTGTATGGTGCCAACACCAAGGTGCCCTTTTCCGTGCACGACAATGTCGATCATCCGGTGTCGCTGTATGCCGCGAGCAAGAAGGCCAATGAACTGATGGCGCACAGTTACAGCCATCTCTTTGGTCTGCCGGTTACCGGGCTGCGCTTTTTTACCGTCTATGGTCCCTGGGGCCGACCGGACATGGCCTACTTCAGCTTCACGCAAAAGATCCTCGCCGGTCAGCCCATTCCGGTGTTCAACAACGGCCAGATGCAGCGCGACTTCACCTACATCGATGACATCGTCGAGGGTGTCGTGCGGGTGATGGACCAAACACCTTCGGGTAGTCCCGCCTGGTCTGGCGAGCATCCCGATCCGGCCAGCAGCTATGCGCCCTACCGGATCTACAATATCGGCAACAATCAGCCCGTCCCTTTGCTGGAGATGATCGAACTGCTGGAAAAGGCACTCGGGCGCAAGGCCGAAATGCAGATGCTGCCCATGCAGGCCGGGGATGTGAAGGCCACCTATGCCGATATCGATGATCTCAGGACCGCCGTGGGCTTCCAGCCCCGCACCGATCTTGCCGAAGGCCTGCGCCGTTTCGTCGACTGGTACCGCGCTTTCTATCCGGCCTGAACGAGTCATTGCGACATGAAGCCCCAAACCCCCTCGATTGCAGAAACCGCCCGGCAAACCTTTCTGCAACTCGCGGCTTTGCGTCTGCCGCCCACGCCTGAAAATTACGCCCGTATCTTTGCAGAAATCAGTGGCCAGCAACCCGCGGCAGCACCAGCACAGACCGCCCTTGAAATGGCCCTCGGAACGCTGGCGGCTGAAAGACAGGAGCTGCAATCGCTTTGCAGCGCGATGCTCGCGGACCTGCAGGCGGGTCGCTGGGACGCGGCGCTGGCACCCATGCTCAGTGGTCTGCGCTGGGCGACCGGCGGAACACCGGCATTGGCGGCAATCTGTCGCCGGCTCGTGAGCGAGTGGGAGCGGCGCCAGCAGGGGCTTTCCTATCTGCAAAAACAGGAGGCGCTGGACTTCACCCTGACCAGATATGGTGATGAGCCCGCCCGGCTTGCCCTGCACTTGAATGCCCTGCTGGACAGGTGGGAGGGGCTGCCGGAGAAGGGACGGTCCAGGGCCGATACGGTTTCGGACGCCAATTCGCCGGAACCGGATCCGTTAAGGTCGCCCGCACCTGCCAGCATGCGCCAGGAGGTGGAGTTCTCAGGGCCGGTCTGGCGCCAGATTCTGGTGCAGGCGATGCAATACGGCGTCATTCCCAGACTGGCGCATCTTCCTGCTCTGCAGGCCGCCGCCGAGGCGCTGCAGGCGCGGATTGAGGGCGCGCATACGCAGGAAGAACTCCGGCAACTGGCACTTGAATTTCGGCGCTTCTGGATCGAGCTTGAGCTGCGTCATGGCGAAGAACTGCAACTGCAGCAGGGATTGCTGCGGCTCCTGCAGCTTTTCACGGAAAACGTGGCCGATCTCCTGACCGAGGACGTCTGGCTCAACACCCAGCTTCAGGACATGCGGACCCTCTTTGCCGAGCCGCTGGAAGCCGCAACGCTTTTGCAGGCGGAAGAGCGTCTCAGGGAAATCATCTACAAGCAGGGTGTGCTGAAACAGGGCATGCTCGAAGCCCGGGAAGCACTGAAATCCATGGCCGGTCTGGTGATTTCCAGCATCGAGCAGATTTCCACGGCAACCGGTGCCTATTCGCAGAAGGTGCGGGCGCACGCGGATGATCTCCAGCACGCCGAGAATCTCGACCAGATCAATCGCATCCTCAAGGATCTCCTGCAGGACAGCGCCGGGATCGAGGCCGAGAGCCGTCGTCTGCACCAGGATCTGCTCTCGGCACGCGACCGGCTGCAGCAGGCCGAGCAACGCATCTACAGCCTGGAATCCGAACTGGAGCAGGTGAATCATTTGCTCCAGGAGGACCCGCTGACCGGGGCCCTCAACCGGCGTGGGCTGCAGATCGTCTTCGAGCGGGAGATGGGCCGCGCGCTGCGCCAGGGGAGCACCCTGAGTGTCGCGGTGCTGGACATCGATCACTTCAAGCGGATCAATGACCACTATGGTCATGAATTCGGGGACCGAATGCTGCAGCATCTGGTACAGGTACTCAGGGAACAGTTGCGTCCGGCGGACAGTCTCGCCCGTGTCGGTGGAGAGGAGTTCGTGTTGCTGCTCCCGGACACCCCGTCCAATAGCGTTTCCCATGTCCTGACCCGGCTGCAGTCCGTTCTGGCGCAACGACCGATCATGCACGCCGGCACTGAACTGTCGATTCGGTTCAGTGCGGGTATCAGTGCCTGGACAGCCGGCGAGCCTCTCAAGGACACCCTCAGGCGGGCCGATGCTGCCATGTACGAGGCCAAGCGGGCCGGTCGCAATCGGGTGGTTTTCAGAGCTCTTGCCGCGGGTGGCACTTGAAAAGCTCTGGCCCCATCCCCAGATTAGAGGGTGGGAGAAACCCACACTTCTCAGTTTCTGATTCGACAAGGAGGTTTTTTATGGCTACCTTGACACAACGTCCTTCCGGCGGCCGTGCGGTTGCCCGTCCACAGGATCCGTTCGATCAGCTTTTCGAGAGCATTATGCCTGCCTTCTTCCGGCCGGTGCGCATGAATGAACTGGCGGCGGAGGGTCTTGGGACGAAACCCAGCATCGATATCGTCGACCGCGAAAATGAAATTCTTGTCAGGGCCGAGGTTCCCGGCGTGAAAAAGGAAGACCTGAGCATCGAGGTGCAGGGCAACCAACTGTTCCTGAGTGGCAAGCACGAGGATGAGGCCGAGCAGGAGCAAGGCAATTACCTGTACCGCGAGCGGCGTTTTGGCAGCTTTACCCGCTCGATCCAGCTGCCCGAGGAAGTGGATAGCGAGAAGGTGAAGGCGTCCTGCCACGATGGCATCCTGGAGATCACGCTGCCCAAGGCCGAGACGGCCAAGCGCAAGAAAATATCGGTGCAGTAGAATCAGGGCTCGCCCCGCTCAAAACCCGGCCTCGGCCGGGTTTTTTGTGGCCCTTGCAAAGCGAAAGGCTTCCTTATATTGTTATCAGATTATTCAGGGTGGCCCTCAAGCGGTTCCACTATATACTCGTTTCACCTAGCTCGTGCATCATTCTAAGGAGATATCAATGGCTGACAAGCTGCTCATGATGATGGTCAACACCGATCCTTCCAACCCGCAGGAACTGGGCGCGCCCTTCTTCCAGGCCACGGTCGCTGCTGCCATGGACTATGAAGTCGAGGTCATTCTGACCGCCCGCGCCGGCGAGCTGGCCAAGAAGGGTGTGGCCGAGAAACTGTTCGTGATGCCGGGCAGCCCCAAGAGCGTCTACGACTTCATCAAGGATGCCCATGAAGCCGGTGTGAAGTTCTATGCCTGCACCCCGACGCTCGAGCTCTGGGACGCCACCAAGGCCGACCTCATTCCCGAGATCGAGGACGTGGTGGGCGGCGCCTACGTGATCGAGCAGGCCATGGACGAAAACGTCGTCACCTTCACCTACTAAGTCACGCCTGCCCTTTGATGGATAAATCAACGCTGCCGGGCCCGGTCTCCATCCTGCACGACCCGGCAGCCGTTGAGGCTGCCATCCGGCAAATGGCGAATCGGCTCAACGTCGATCTTGCCGCTCTCCAGCCAGCCGAACCTGCCATTGCGCTTTGCGTGATGACCGGCGGCATCGTCCTGACCGGGCAGCTTCTGCCTCTGCTCGACTTTCCCCTTGAACTCGATTATGTCCACGCAACCCGCTATGGCGATGCCACTGTGGGTGGTCAGCTACGCTGGATTGCCAGACCTAAGCGCAGCCTGCAAGGGCGTGTGGTCATCCTGCTCGACGATATCCTCGATGAGGGCGTGACCCTGCAGCAGATCCAGGCCTACTGCCGGGAGCAGGGCGCCAGTCAGGTGCTTACCGCCGTGCTGGTGAACAAGCTGCGCGAGGGCAAGTGCGATGTGAAGGCGGAATATGTCGGGCTGGACGTGCCGGATCTCTATGTTTTCGGCTATGGCATGGACTGTAGCGGGCTCTGGCGCAATGCGCCGGGCATCTACGCGCTTCACGAATCTTCAACCGAGGTCGACGCATGAGTCTGATTGGCATCATTGGCGGCAGCGGTCTGACCAAACTCAAGAATCTCGAAATCCTGCGCCGCCAGATCGTGCGCACCCCCTATGGCGAGCCTTCGGGTCCGCTAACCTTTGGCCGGCTCGGGCAGACGGAGGTGGTGTTTCTGGCGCGTCATGGCTATGGCCACACCATTCCGCCGCATCAGGTTAATTACCAAGCCAATATTTGGGCCCTGCACCATGTGGGCGTGCGGCAGGTGATTGCCGTGGCTGCCGTGGGAGGCATTGCCGAAACGATGCAGTCGGGCGTGCTGGCCTGCCCGGACCAGTTGATTGATTACACGCATAGTCGCCATCACACCTTTTTTGAAGGTGGCGATAAGCAGGTCATTCACATCGATTTCACCTATCCTTACTGTGATCGCCTGCGCCAGGATTATGACCGCGCGGCTCATGGCAGTAAGGAATCCGTGCTGATGTCCGGTGTCTATGCCGCGACTCAAGGCCCGCGCCTGGAAACGGCCGCCGAGATTCGCCGGATCGAACGGGATGGCGGAGATATCGTCGGCATGACCGGCTCGCCGGAAGCCCAGCTCGCCCGTGAACTCGGGCTGTGCTACGCCCCGATTTGCCTGGTGGTCAATCCCGCTGCCGGCAAATCCGAAGGGGTGATCAGCCTCGAAAGCATCGAGGCAGTCATGGCCGAGGGCATGAATCGGGTGCGTCATCTACTTGAAGCGATCGTGCCGCTGAGCAGCCAGCACGAAGGTGTTTGCAGCTTCTGTGCACCGCAGGCGACGCAATCCATGTCCAGTCCGGCAGAAACCGGTCCGGTGGACTCCATGGCGCGCGGCAACGCCGGGGTGCCAAGTTAGATTTTTATCCTGGGACTCTATGGAATGGACCCAGGCTGCCTTTGATGCCTTTACAATTCCTTTGTTGCGCACTCAGCTGCCCCTCTCTCAAAGCCGCAGTTCCATCAGCCTAAACTTCGCCTCGCCTGATTAGGCAGCGCTTCTGCTTTCCACCACGCACTGGCACAGATAACTCCTGTTCCCTGGCTCACTTACACCAATTGTACAGCCGTTACTAGAGAAATCCCTTTCTCTATGGCTACCGCACGGTCCTTCCCGCCATCCGGTGTCCCACTGGGCAGCAATCTGATCTCCAATGGTGTATCAACCTTCAACCGATATCATCCTGAACCCTGATCTACAACCGGCATCCCGGATGAGAGAAGGGCAAAGGCTAAAAAATTGGGAATATTTTCCGGACTTTCCGACACTACTATAAAAGAGCTGGTGTATGAGTCCTTGACCTACACCCTGTCTAGCTCCGGTCTGTTTCTGCTGAGGAGCAGAGATACTCTCCCCGGAAAAAGGCATGCATCTAA
>NZ_JBBPCO010000020.1 GCF_038070005.1 Thermithiobacillus plumbiphilus
GTTCCAGCCCTCCCCCAGCAGCGTGCCGTCGGGGCCGACCAGCACGGCGCCCACCGGGACCTCGCCCTGGGATTCAGCGTGGCGGGCGAGTTCGAGGGCGCGGCGCATCCAGAAGGCGTCTGCTTCGGGGGTGCCTGGGGGCGGAATGTTTTCCATCGTATAAGATCTGGGTATCAGGAAGAATCGATAGCAAGGCCGGCCTTCGCGGGGTCCGGTGCTCCGCGCTTAGGCGATCAACAGCTCCAGCTCCCGGGCTGCTTTCGGAGCAAGGCGGCGGGCTTCATTCGCAAGGTTCACTTCCAGCGTCGCTTTTGCGGTTTCCAACATGTTCCGCTCCAAGGCGTACCCTCCCCTGGCTCCCAGCCAGTCCAGCACTTCAGCCAGATGCCAGATCGAGGCACTGCCTTCGTGGACCGGCGCCGGAAAACTGCCGACATGGTTAAGCATCAACTTGCGCATGTTCTGGCGCGATACGCCCACGATCTCGGCCACATCAGTCAGGCCAACGAAATCCGGGGCCGCCTCGATCAGGCGCGCCCTAGGAATGGCGCGCTTCACGTCGGCCAGTGCGCTGCGCACGGCAGCCTGCGCACTCTCGGCTTCGCGCGTGAATTCCAGCGCCAGCCGGCCCGGCTGCCCAAGGCCGACCAAAGCGTCTTCGCAGCCGGCCTCGCCCAGGCGCTCGATCAACGCGTCCGGATTACGATCTTGCTCGGCAAGCTGGTACTTCAGGGTGAAAGTATATTCCATGGGTCACTCCTCGACTGTCGAGCCGCTTTCGCTCTGCCGCTTGCGAGTCGTGCAGTTGTCCACGACCCGCCTCAGCGCCCGTGCGTGGTTGCCCGGGTTCTTCGGTGTGCTCCATACGCTGGTGATGCAGAACTCGCCGCAGCGGCATTCGTCATCGTTGTATGGACAGTAAATTCGACCCCAGGCGTGACTGCCGCCGATCTCGATGCGCCAGCCCCGTGCTTCCGCATATCTCAGCGCTTCCTCGACTTCCTTTTTCGGATGCGATGGACGGATCAATCAGGGCCTCCAGTATGGACCCTGGCCAATACGGTTGTCAACTGACAACCAACAATTAACCAAGGCTTGCATTGGAGGCATCAAGATTCATGGAATGGATTGCTACTCCACTCAATTGTTTCCGAGGCCTTAAAACCCGTATGGATAATAGCTTTCATAAGGTCGCCAATCTCTATTTACCGTCATTCTTACCGTCAAAAACCGACCGCTTTAACCGGCGCGGGAGATGCACTCGATTTGCGCGGCGGCTACTCTTTCTCATCAATCGTCAACTATCGTCAGCCGAGGCGAAGGCGTTCGGGCTATCTGTGGGACCCTCTGCAGCGACGCATGGCAGGACAGCTATGCTAGCAAACGTTCCCGTACGCTGAAACCTTGAGCTAAGCGACGCGCTGGCACTGCGCCTTTCGCCGGTAATCGTGCTAACGTAACCCCTCTTCGCTGTTCCCGGCAACAAGTGCGCGCAGGTTGGTATGCAGCACATGTTCGGCTTCGGACTCCGATACGTTCCAGAGTGATGCCAGTCCAGTCGTTGCCCTCTGCGCGTCCCACGGCATCGCGCTCCGCCCTTCGATCTGAGCAAAGGGCCCGTCTGTTTCGGTAAGAACACGATCGTGCGGCATGTGGCGAACCAGGCCCCGGGATTTTTCCGCGAGAAGCATCGCCGGACCGACGCTGAACCAACAACCAAGCCCAACTGCGCGCTCTAGATCACGTTTGCTACCGGAGAACCAGTGCAGGATCGGCGTGCCGGCGCTGGGAAATGCCTCTAGGCGTTCCAGCACCGCTGTCGACGCCCGACGACTATGTATCGTCATGATGCGTCCGCCGGCGCGACTGCATGCGCTCAAGATGTGATCGAACACGACTATCTGCTCCTGCCAATATCGCTTGAATTCAGGAGCGCCATCGAGGCCGATTTCGCCGACGTATAAGGCCTCGGACAAGTAATCATCAAACATTCCTAGCTCGCTCTTACGCTGGTGCGCAATCTGAGGATGAAGTCCCAGCGCAGTCCGAATGCGTGAGCCATCCGCCACCAGCGCTGAAGTGCCTCTCCAGGCACTCGGTGTCGTAGTGACTGACAGCACGTACATGCCACGAGCAGTGCACTCCCTCACCACAGCAGGTGGGTCTGGATACAGATCAAGGTGTGCATGGAAGTCGATCATCGAACACCAAGTCCGAGCAACAGCGCCTCCATCTCATTCAACCCTCGCTCGACCGTCAGTGCCAGTTCTTGCTTGTCCATAACAAGTCCCGAACTCAGCGTCGAACCGAGCCAGCGTGCAGTACCCAACTCATCGCGTTCGGCGATTCCGATCAAGGCTGAGCGAACGTCGTCAAAGCCAGCGTGCTCATCGTCATCTATTGCCAGGTCGTCATACACATAGTACGTCGAGTCTTTTCCCTGCCAGTCATGAAAAGCCGCCCGCCGAACAAGACAAGGTACGCATCGGCCGCAGTGCTTGTAGCCAAATTGCTTGAAGCGACCACAGCTGGTTGTCTGGAACGCATGAGCTTCGAGCAACTTCTGATCCGCACATTCACGCAGCATCTCCCCCTTTGTTTTGAAGCGATACGGGTTGATGATTTTTACGCGCAGTCCAGCCGCATCCAGTATTTGTTGCAGCAGCGAAAGCACGGCTGGGTGTGTCGTGCGTGTGCTGAGACTGCCAAGCCTTCCCCCGGTCAGTGGCGGATTGATCGCGATGAAGCCGTTTTCGCATACGTACAGAGGGACTTGCTCGCCCGCGTGATAGCGAGCCAGCGTTGTTGCCATGAACACGCCATAGGCGAGAAACACCATCGAGCGAGCGCGCTGGGATGGCGGATTTTCGGGGTCCGGTACATCGGCGTTGTGATTGACCTGAAAGTGTCGAAGCCCGCCCCCGATCTCCGCAGCAAAGGCCACTTGCTTCTCGCCGTCCCCTCGCACCATCTGGCTTACAGCGAGGAGCCTCTTTCCAGCCGCCGCAAGATCGATGGCCCCAATGTAGCTATCAAGGCCGCCTGACAACAAGACAACACAATCCTCCACAGGGTGTACGGCTTGGCGGTCAGGTTGCGGAAGAATGCCTCCCTCCACGAAACGCAGTGCCCATCGATCCGTGCTGAGAAACGCCAGCAACTGTTGCAGCGTATCCGCATTGGCATTCCAGAATTGTGCGTCGACCACTGACACTGTCAGCTCGAATTCTCTGGTCCACCCGTCAGGACTGCGCTCGCGATGTCCGGCGAGATCGGCCGACACCACAGCCAAAGCCAATGACAATAGGTCCCACGCTCGCGCCGCAGGGACGATCTTCTCCCGGGCGATAGCGTGCTTCAGGGCTCTGCCCACAGACCCCCGCATGGGGTCGCCAGCGTTTCCATACAGAACAACGTCGAGTTCACTCGGCGTGCCGGCGAAATTGAAATCGGAAAGTGCGCAGGTAATTTTCACTCGGCATACCCTTCGAAAACTTGGAAGGTCTCACGGAGCGCGTTCTGGACGATCTGGGTAATCTTCCCAGCCGCCAGCCCTTGGCCCGCCTCTCGAAGCATTCTGAAAGACGCCGCAACGGTCTCTCGAACATACTCACGAACCTCTTTCAGGCGGCCCAATCCGGTGGCGGCATTGGGAGATTTTTCTCGTATGGTCCTGCCGAGATCCAAGTCAATGCGCCGAAACACATCGCCGGCGACGAAGCGTTCTATAGCCAAATCGCGCTGTTCCTGCTGAAGGTCTCGCAGATCGGCATCGGGGAACTGCTTCAACACGTCGGACAACGCGTCCTTGATAGAAGTGCGACTTGCTTCGGCATCCTGCGTGCCATCGACCGGTCGTACTGCCTCAACAACAGCATCCATCACCTCATCAGCTGACCGGCCGGCAGTAAGCGCGGGATCGAGCGGGCTTCCTGGCGCGGTATACGGATTGCCCGGCCCGCCGGAAAGCGCCGAATAAAGGGCTTGCGCAGTCTGCGCCGTGCCGCCCATACGCCTGGTCGCTGTCGCACTTCCTCCATATCCCTTTTTGACGTACTGCCCAAGGCCGCGACGCATGCTTGCACTATCGCCGCTACGGGCATAGTCCCCGAGATTTCTGTTGGCCCCGAGAAATCGACCCCTGGGCGCTACAGGAATCGGTTGGCGAGGCTCAGGGCTCGGGGGGGTCTGCTCCGACGCTTCCCCTTGCTCCGGCACTGCGCCAGGCGGCGCGCCTTCAGCGGGAAGCGCCGGAAGCGGGATATCCGGAACCCACGGAGGAACCATTGGCACCCCCGAGGGAGAGCCGCTACTTGACTGGGACGTTCCCATTTTCCCTCCTGGCTTTTATTGCGTTCTTCACCTGCTTGGAGATGTCTTCGTCATCATTCCAAGCGTCGAATACATTCTTCGACCACAGCTCGTCATTAATTTTGGGAATGATGCTCGCCTTGATTTGCACGGCTGGGCGCTCTCTCAGGAAGCCCGACAAGCGCTGTCCTTGTGGGGCATCCGCGGCCGCTACCGCCATGCAGGCATCCAAGATCGGAGGCGTTCCCCACTCCTGCTCTTGCCGCGCACGACCAAGCAGACGATCCATGATCACTGACATTTCGGATCGCGGCAGTGCCACAAGTCGATCCTTGATGCTGCTGGCCATGTCGGGATGTTCCAGAAGCCCTTCCAATAGGTCGGCAGCTTCCGCTGATAGCCGATCCTCCGGGGTGATCAGGGGCGCGTGCTCGCGGCTGACATAGAGGGCGCCGCGCAAGTCGCGTCCCCCGAGTTGCGGCGGCAGGCGCAGCCATTCGGTGATGAACGAGTCATCCCATGGTGCCTTGTGTTGAACCGCCTCCCCAGCGATGGCCTTTTGCTCCCATTCAACGAGGAATGCTGGCTTTCCGTCGGCACTCTCGGTGACGGATTTGATCAGCTCCACATATGCCTTGGGGTCACCGCACCGCTCGAAAAGGAGCACCTTGGCGAGTTCGGATTCATCCACCCCGACACCTTGGGCGCGAGACATCGACATGCGAATCGACAACGCGTTGAGGAAGCGCTTGATCAGCCGGGGATTGCCTGCGATGCCGGTGGCGCTAGTCATCAACGGTGCAAGCCGATCCGCAGCGTCGAGGCGTGCGATCAATTCATCCGGCAGCTTGTCGTTCAAACCTCTGAGGAACTTGAGATCGACGCGCTTGCCTTGCCAAGTTCGACTCAACTGCGAGCACACCTCCGCCCGAAGCCTTTCCTTTTCTTTGGGATCAAGGCTGCTGTTCTCGACGAATAGCATAATCATGTATGCACGAACCTCTTGCGTCCCCAACGGCGGGACGCGAATCGGCACTTGAATAAGCTTGTCGAAGTAATTGATGACAAGCTCGTCGTCAACGCCCTGGAAGTGCCGCTTGACTGCGTGTTTGATCATCTGATCGTCGGCAGCGATGACGAAAGCCGTGTGCTCCAGGAACAGAAGGAGGCGAATCGCCTCCAGCGTGGAGATCGTGGTTTCCGGAAGGCACCGATCCAGATCATCGATCAGCACCACCAATGTGACGCCCATCTCTTTCAGCACATCTTCGAAACTCTTGCGAAGAGCTTCAATTTCCTTTGGAGGCGAAGTGTTTTTTTTTGGCTTGATCAAATCTGCCGCCGACTCGCTTGCTTTCCCTGCGGCGGACTTGGCTGCATCGATGGATTCTTGATCGACTTGACCCGCGACCACGCTCTTGCCAAATCCCCAAAGCTCCCCGAGCAGGCCCGTCGATGGCAACCCCAATGCAAGCGAGACCGCAGAACTGGCCGATAGCTTGATCGCGCGAAACCAGTTAACCCGTTCGAGCAGGTCCTTTGCTTTATCTATCCCGGTCTTTCGTTCCTCGGCTTCCTTTGCCAACGCCGAAGCAACCACTTCGATCAATGCGGCGCGCGCATCGTCATATCCTTGATAGAGCCACGCATTGAACTCGACGAAGATGAATCTGCTCGGCTTCTCCGTATCACCCGTACCGGGTGCTTGTCCCTTCTCAGTGGGCCGGGCCGACAATTCAGTGCGGATCAGCTTGATCATCGAAGACTTGCCGACACCCCACGCGCCGGAGACACCAATAGAGATAGGCCGTGATTGAGCCTGTTCGATGATCTCAGCAACAGTTTTAGCAATGCCGCCAAAATTCAAAAAATCCTGCGCAGTCTCGTTGTCTGTCCACATCGTCGGATACTCCTCCCTATTTCGAAATAGCGCGTTGACTCACACCCGCGAGCACGGATAGGCAGGCTTGATGTAGGCGTGCATGAACTTACCCTTCGAGTCCGATGCCATGAGTTGCTGGTAGATCGGCTCGGGAACGTTGTAATACTGATAGAGCCCGCTGTTCTTGAACTCGACTTCGAGTGTGCTACTGGTCGGCTCGTAGCCAATGGATAGCACTGTCGATGAGTCCACCATTTCTCGTTCCATGCTCTCTATCTCCTCTTGTGCAACTGGGGTGCGCAACACGCGCAATGTGGTCCAGGTAGGGTTTTGTGCGCGCCAGGACGCCGCAACACGTTCGTAGCTTTCCGGCAGACGAGCACCCTGCCAGCGCTTGGCGACATCAGGGTCTTCGCTATTCGGTCGGTGCTTTTCATCCGGCAGGGTGATACGACAACGGATAGGAAGACGCGCCGCCTCATCGGTGATGATGACCTCCCCAACGCGCAGTACAGGCAGACTGTCAATCACGCCCGCCAGGTTGTCCGGCAACGATGCCTGAACCTTCGCGCGATCCGATGAGTTCGAAAGACGCAGCGTGATGAACGTGCCGCACTGAGAGAGGATGGTTTCGTCGACCTCAGATGGACGCTGGCTGACGACCATTGCACCGATACCGAACTTGCGCCCTTCCTTCACGATCCGTTGAACCATGACGCGCGCTGGCCCGTCGGCGTCTTTGGAGAGATAGCGGTGCGCTTCCTCCATCACCACGAGCAAAGGCCTTGCGATACCACCCTCGCTCTTATCCCTGCCCCAGAAGAGACCCTCATAGATGATCTTGAGAATTGCACCGATCAGACGGGCGACCACAGTGCTGGGAATCCCAGACAGATCGAGAATCGTGATGAGCTTGTCATGCCCAAGCCACGCCTGCAGCAGTTCTGGCAAGTCCTTCGCAGCCTTGCCACTGAGGTCGGGCTCCCATTCACCAGGATGCAGTAGGAAATCGTATTGGCGGTCCAGCAAGCGGGATCGCATCTGATCCAAAGGACGGCGGATGCCCAGCACACCGATCTGATTGATGAAAGGCGCTGCGGACCCGGCCCCATGAGGTTTGTAGCGCGGTGCTTTCAGCGTCGCTGCATCACCGGCTTCATCCAACGCCGGCTGAGTTCGCGGTTGGTCAGCCCATTGAATCGCCCCGGGTTTTGAGGAGGCTCTGACATCTGAGAGAATGGAGCCATGACCAAGACCAACAAGTTTTCCCCTGAAGTACGTGAGCGTGCAGTGCGGCTGGTGCAGGAGCATCGGGACGAGTATCCCTCGCTCTGGGCCGCCGTTGAATCCATTGCCCCCAAGATTGGCTGTGTGCCCCAGACGCTGCTGGAGTGGGTCAAACGGGTAGAGGTGGATTCCGGTACCCGTGCGGGCACGACGACAGCTGAAGCCCAGCGCATCAAGGAGCTGGAGCGCGAGGTCAAGGAGCTACGCCGTGCCAATGAGATCCTGAAGCTGGCCAGCGCGTTTTTCGCTCAGGCGGAGCTCGACCGCCGGCTCAAGTGATGTACGCCTTGGTGGATGCCCATCGCGTTACCTATGGGGTCGAGCCGATCTGCGAGGTTCTGCAGATTGCCCCATCCGCCTACTGGCGCCATGCGGCAAGGCAGCGTCATCCGGCATTACGCAGTGCACGTGTCCGGCGGGATGCCGTGCTGATGTCAGAGATTGAACGCGTCTGGCAGGCCAATCTGCAGGTCTATGGCGCTGACAAGGTCTGGCGCCAGCTGAACCGTGAAGGCATTGCCGTGGCCCGCTGCACCGTCGAGCGCCTGATGAAACACCTGGGACTGCAGGGCGCCAGACGGGGCAAGGTCGTGCGCACCACGATCAGCCATGCCAAGGCACCCTGTCCGCTGGATCGCGTGAACCGCCAGTTCCAGGCGGACAGGCCCAACCAGCTCTGGGTGTCTGACTTCACCTATGTCTCGACCTGGCAGGGTTGGTTGTATGTGGCCTTTGTCATTGATGTGTTTGCCCGGCGCATCGTGGGCTGGCAGGTCAGCCGTTCCATGCAAACCGACTTTGTGCTCGATGCGCTGGAGCAGGCCTTGTATGCCCGTCAACCCGGGCGGGCAGATACGCTGATTCATCACTCGGATAGAGGGTCGCAATATGTCAGCATCCGCTACACTGAACGGCTGGCCGAGGCCGGTATCGAGCCCTCAGTGGGCAGCAAGGGCGATTCCTATGACAACGCCCTGGCTGAAACCATCAATGGGCTGTACAAGACCGAGCTGATCCATCGCCGCGGTCCCTGGAAGTCTCGGCAGTCCGTGGAACTGGCCACACTGCACTGGGTGCACTGGTTCAACAACCATCGGCTGCTGGAGTCAATCGGCTATATCCCGCCAGCCGAAGCAGAGGCAAACTGCTACCAGCAACTCGCCCAAAAGGACAAGGTTGCTGCCTGAACTTAAACCAATCTGCCTCTACGATTCCCGGGGCGATTCAATCGACTGAGACAGAAAATCACAGAATGAACCAGGAACGGTGGGTCAATTTCATTGGCCAAAGGTGGGGCAAAATAAATGGCCATTGACAGCGTATATGGGCGGGGGATCGCCCCACCTCTTATAGCAGGTCACATCCTTTCCGATTTATTTGTTAGAAGCCGTTTGTGCCAAGCGTTCGGCCAGCCACACTTTGATGATGGACTGCCGCGTCACCCCAAGCCGACTCGCTTCCCTGTCCAGGGATTCAACCATCCAATCCGGAAAGTCCACGTTCACTCGCCGCTGCTTCTGCAGAGGACGATGCGCCTTCGACAAATCCAGTACCTCCAACATGTCCTGACCGTTGTCAAAATCCGCTTCGAATTGTTTAGCTTTCATATAAAGCCACCTCTTCCTCTCGCGCACGACGCACCGAAATGATCCGGATGCTACTCCCTCGGTGCGTGATAATTGCCGACCAATGTTTCCCATGGATGCACCCTATGACCAGGCTTCTCGGTTCGTCAATCGTTTTTGCCGGAATCTCGATCAAATAGGGATCACGCCACAGCAATTGGGCTTGAACAAAGTCAATCCCGTGTTTCGCCAAATTGCCCTGGCTCTTCCGTTCGTCAAATTCAAAGGAAAACATGGTATGAAAATTATACCATTGCCACCCGGCATGCAATAGCTTCCAGGAGACCTAGCCTCCGCTCGATGGAAGGGTCAGTTCATTCCCGGGGCGATTCATAACGCCCGCCATTACCGGTGACAAAACCGCAACGAAGCGGAGGGCTTGGCATT
>NZ_JBBPCO010000021.1 GCF_038070005.1 Thermithiobacillus plumbiphilus
TGGAAGGCATCACAACTGACCCCGCTGTTGGCGCCAAAGGTCAGTGAGTAACTGTTGAACTGAGCGACCTGATAGCTGCCGACCGTGCTGGTTACCACCGGGGTCGGGTCCGTTGGTAGCGTGAAACCGATGCTGGTGGGACCGCTAGCTGCTTGGGCACTTACCTGATATCCGGACAGCAAAGCGCCGACAAAGGCACCGATTAGGGAAATTTTGGCTTGCATGATGTCCTCCCTTGAAGTCATGAAACGGCATCAGGGATCAGATGCCGTTTGAAAATGGCCGGAATCCTTTGATCATGATCCGCAATAAATGCATGTTCACTCCGGCTTTTTACGTAGAAAGGCATTGCCGCGATAGCTGATCAGGTCAGGATGGCTGACATACTCCTGAAACTGACCCTTGCACTGGACCTTGGAGGAAACATAAAAACCATCCGCGGCCAGAGATCTGGACACCACGGTACCTGCGCCGATCACCACCCGCGCACCGATCTGCACGCCCTGCACGATCAGGCTGCGGGATCCAATATAGATATGGTTGCCCAGTGTAACTGGCGATTGCATCCGCACCCGGTCCACACTCACACCATGCGTCCAGACCTGGGTTCCCTGACCACCGAAAGTGACGTTATCCCCCAAACGAATTTCGTCGGACAGATCAAAGAAATGTTCATTGGTGATCAAACAGCGATCGCCGGCAGTGAAGTTTTCCAGATGCTTGAAAGGCGTTGAATCAGGCGCCGTGGCAATGAAGTTATTGCGACTGCGTACCAGCGAACTTTGTCCGAGACTGAAGGTGCTGACGTCCTGAATACGATTGAAGCGGTAAATGCAGGCGCCCTCGGCCATGATCAGGCGATTGGCACGAACCAGGTTGAGACTGCCGATTCTGGCTCCGCGCAGGCGGCAGGAACCCAGATGCAGGTAATTCAGCATCCCCACCCGACTTTGATAGTCGATGTCATAGCCCAGCAGGATACGATACAGCAGGATGCGCAGGGCATTGCCCGGCAACACGGCAATGAGCAGTAGCAGCACGCGCCTGAACAACTGGCGGAATTTTCCGAACAGCGCAGTTTTGGGAAACTGCGGTTGATTTTCATCGGATTCTATGAGCGCATCATAATTCTCCAAATCGGGTGCATAGTCATTCTGATCAAACTTGTACCAGCGAGTCTTTTCCACGATCCCTCCCGAGCTAGCCAAACGCAAACCCGGCCTCATGTAAAATATCGGCCACCCATGGTTCTGGGCGTTGGGAAACCGGTTCAAGCTTCAAGGCCAGACGATAGCGGTCCCTGGCCCCCATGCCAGGCACCACACGTGGCGAGATCATCTGGACGGTAGCCGGTCCAGCACCTGCGGATGCAGGATTACGCCAGCGTGGGTTATGACCAGAATTGTTTATTATTGGAAATGACGAGTCCTGTCAGACAAACTGACATCAAACACTTAGATCAACAGGCGGGTGGCGGCGAGAAGTCGTGGAAGATCGGCGGGAGGATGGTAAGGCGACATACGCCGGCGCGTCGCATTTTCCGCCGAGGTCAACAGGATGGCCGATGCTGGCAGAAAATGGGCTTGTGCCTGGAAATCCAGATTCACTGCCTGATCGTGCTTGACGACCTCAGGCTGGTTGCAGTGGGTATAATGCTTGTGATCGCAACATTTGCCCTTACCATACTGCTCACTGGCTCCCGGGCAGTGGTCCTCGCGCGCATCGTGGTGGACAGCCTTGGCTGCCTGCGGCGCCGTAGCCAGCGACTCGGCAGCCACGGCGCAGGGCTGGAAGCTGGTGAGCACCAATGCCAGCAGCCACAGCCCCAGAACAATGGGAGACAGGTGGCGCAACTGCCGGGAAGACATGACACGCTCGCAAGCCAGCACAGGACTATCCTCGACGGGAACTGGATATGCAAAGCATAGTGATTTAATGGATGGAATGTATCCGACGCAGGGTCTCTCCACCTTCCGTCCTAGATCCGGCCATGCAGGAAGGGGTAAGGTGTTGCAAGGATATGGATGCCGGCAAGGTCAGCAATGCGACCATTCCAAATCCTGGTTACTCGGCCTGGCTCAGGCAAAGATTGCGCGAAACCATGATGAACACTGCCCTGACACTTTCACGATCCGCCTTCGACGCCCTGATCTTTGATCTCGATGGCGTCATCACCCGCTCTGCCTCGGTACATGCCCAGGCCTGGAAGGCCATGTTCGATGCCTTTTTGCAGCAATGGACTGCTGCCCGAGGCATACCCTTTCAGCCCTTCGACATCGACACCGATTACCGGCTCTACGTGGACGGCAAGCCCCGCCATGACGGGGTCCGGAGTTTTATCGCGGCGCGCGGCATTGATCTGCCGGAAGGCAATCCCGATGATCCAGCAGAAATCGATAGCGTCATGGGACTCGGCAAACGCAAGGACCGGCTGTTTCTGAAAACCTTGGCGGAACAAGGGGTGGAGCGTTTCGACAGCTCGATTCATCTGATCGAACAGGCACGCGGGCTGGGCTTCAAGACCGCGGTCGTGACCGCCAGCAAGAACTGCGCGGCCACGCTTCGGGCCGCCGGTCTCAGCGGACTGTTTGACGCCACCGTGGACGGCAATGTGGCGGGTCAACTGCATCTGCAGGGCAAACCCGCGCCCGACACCTTTCTGGAGGCCGTGCGCCGGCTGGGCATCAGGCCGGCGCGTGCGGCGGGCTTCGAGGACGCCATTGCAGGCGTGCAGGCAATCCGGGCGGCGGGATACGGCTGCGTCATCGGCGTGGACCGTCATGGTCAACCGGAAACGCTGAAGGCCGCCGGTGCCGACCGGGTGGTGGCGGATCTGGCGGAGGTCTTTCTTATTCCCTAGCCAGTGCCCGGGCCGCCTCGCCGCAACGCAGGATCAGCACCGGGGCCGGCAGGTCATGGAAGAGGGATTTGAGAATGGGCGCGCGCCGTGGCGACAACTGCCCCCCATGCCAGGGCAGGACGATCAGATCGGCGTGCTGCGCGCGAGCCACCCGGGCAATCTCCGCACCGGCCTCCCCATGCCCCATGAAAAATCGCATGTCCAGATCCCGGCAGTCGCACAGCGCACTCACCCGCTCGATGAATTCCTGTGCCCAGGATGGCCATTCGTGCTGCGGCTGATCCACATAGCGCGGCGTGCTCATGGCACCAGCTTCCGAAGACGGCGTGGCATGGTTGACGGCCACATGCAGCACCAGCAGCTTTGCCCCGGCGCGGCTGGCCAGTTCGACAGCCGGCTTGATGATGGCCGCGCTTTCCGGCGTGCCATCCTGAGGCAGCAAGACTTCCTGGAGTGCCCAGGCAGGCGGGGTGGCGGCCGGGGGCACCAGCAGGAGCGGACTGCTGCTATGTGCCAGCACGGCTTCGGCGACCGAGCCCAGGCCGCTTTCCCGGGCACTGGCGCCCCGGTGCAGGGTCATGACGATCAATTCGCTGCCACGCTCATGCGCCAGACGCACGATGGCCTCCCCGGCCGGACCCGGCAGGCTGTCGAGCACCACACCGGCCAGATCTTCCGCTGTCAGGCCCAGCCGCGTCCGCAAGTCCTCCAGCGGCGCCCGCGGCTCGGCGACATGCACGATGTGCAGAGTGGCCTTACTCAGGGCCGCCAACGCCCGCGCCACCGGCACTGCCGCCATGGACTCCCGCGAACCGTCCAGCGGCAGCAAAACGGTTTTGTCAGGCCTTTGCGTGTTGCCCGTCATACGCTCATCTCCTGCCAGGCACCTTCAATCTGCCGCCACCGATAAACCTGCCCCGGCGAAAGATCCCACCGCGCCGTCCCACCGACTCGCACCGGCACGGATTGCTGGCCTTCCACCGATAAGATCAGGCAGTCGGTCTCCAGTCGCAGCTGCAAGGCCTGGCCATGCCATAGCACCCGGCATGTCAGGCTGTCCCAATCCGGCGGCAGGTGTGGCTCGAAAGCCAGCCCGTCGGACAGGAGCCGCATCCCGGCAAAACCCAGTACGGCGGCCTGCCAGAGACCGCCCAGTGCGGCGGCATGCACCCCGCCCGCGGCATTGCCCATGTGGTTGGACAGATCGATCTCGGCGCTCTGGCGAAAAAACGCCAAGGCTTCATCCATGATTCCCAGTCGCGCCGCCACCAGGGCATGCATGGCCGGACTCAGGGAGCTGCCATGGCCGGTCTTCGGCGCGTAATAACGATAATTGGCCGCCCGTTGCGACGGGCTGAGCTGCTCCCAGAGCAGGGCCATCAGCATCACCACATCGGCCTGCTTGACCACCTGCGCCGCCTGGGTGCGATCATGCCCGAGGATGACATCCATCGGCACCGCGCGCGGTTCATAGGCCGGGAGATCAATCGCCTCCAGCCCGAAAAATTCCTGAAACTGCTCCAGAACCCCGGTACTGGCGTCCAGCCCGACATGGATCCGCCCGGCCAGATCCTGCCATTGCCTGGGCTCATCCATATCAAACTCCAGGCGCCGCGCCAGTTCCTGCCAGGCCGCCGGCCAGTGTTCGGCTAGCAGGCCCGCCAGCTCGGCACCGCGCCGCAAATTCCACTGCGCCATGAGATTGGTATAGGCGTTGTCGTCAATGTCCTCGTGATACTCGTCCGGGCCAATGACGTGACGGATATGGTAGCGCCCATCGGCCTCCAACTGTCCGCGACTGGCCCAGAAGCGCGCCGTTTCCAGCAGGATTTCGGCACCGGCCCGCAGCAGAAAATCGGCATCCCCGGTGGCCTGCCAGTACTGCCAGACGGCATAGGCCACATCGGCGCTGATATGATGCTCCTGCTCGCCGGACAGCACCCGCGCCAGCCTGCCATCCGGCATCAAGGTCACCGATGGGGTGGTCTCCTCACCGGAATCGGCCGACTCCCAGGCATAGAGGGCACCGCGATAGCCGAGCTTGTGGGCCTTGGCGCGAGCCGCCGGCAGGGTGTGATAGCGGTACATCAGCAGGGCGCGCGCGCTGGGCGGATGGGTGAAGATGAAGAAGGGCAACATGAAAATTTCGGTGTCCCAGAAGACGTGCCCCTTGTAAGCATCCCCCGTGAGCGCCCGGGCGCCGATGGATACCCGCTCATCCTCGGGGTTGGCGCTGCTGATCAGATGATAGATGGCAAAACGCAGGGCACGCTGGGCATCACCGTCGCCCTTGACCTGTACATCGGCCTGCTCCCAGCGCGCCGCCCAGGCTGCGACATGGGCCGCTATCAGCTGGTCGGTATCCGGCAGTGATTGCAGATGCGCACTGGCACTGGCCGCCGGATCGGGCCCGTCGCGACTGGTATGGACCACCACCAGGCGGTCGAAGCGGTATTGCCGACCTGGTTCAACCTGCAGATCCCAGTGATCCTGGCCATCCGGGGCCAAGGTACCAGCGTCACTGCGGATATGGTTACGCACCGCCAGCGCAACCCGCAGACCCGCATGCGTGGCCAGTTCGATCATCCGCCCGCGTATGTCCTGACGCGTAGACTCCGCGTTCAACACCACACGACCCGGACGCGCGGGCGGCAGCCGGATGCGAGCATCGAGATGGAGGTGACCGCCGTGGTCCTCGGAGACCAGCAACACGGATTGCAGCAACACATGTCGGTCGGCCAGTGAAGCCAGGCGCAGGCCAAGGATCCGACTCGTCCGCCCCCCCGCATCCCGGAAGCGCCACTCCCGCCAGAATATGCCCTGACGTAGATCAAGTATGCGCCGATGCAGCAGGCTGCCTTCCAGATCGACCCGGATGGGTGCATGTTCCATGCTTGCCTGAACCTGCATCCAGTCCGGCGCCAGGGCAAGGTCAGGGACATTGGAGACCGGATCATGATCGAAGACACCCGCGATCAGCGTGGCGGGCGCGGACAGATTGCTGCCCTCAGCCAGGGAGGCGCGACTGCCGAGATAGCCATTGCCGATGGCGAAGATCGACTCGATCTCGTGCTCGCGGGCGAGGTTGAAACCTTCCTCCACCAGCCGCCACTCGGGATCGGCGGTGGGCGTGAAAGAGCCCAGGGGACTTGTCACAGACGAAGCGTGCTGGTTCATGCCCGGTTCCTGCATGGAGCGGGATCAGACGGCTGCGGAAGGGTCACACACCCGATATGAGAACCAGACGTGCAAAGAAGTTCCCCCGGTTCCAACGCGGCTGTGCCTCCCTGGCGCTTCAGCAAGGGTTTTGTCAGCCGCTGTCAGCGGATCTGCCGTGGTTGACCTTTCCCCGCCAGGTAGGCCATTGTAGAGTTCGTGGTGACGGCCCGCAGGAGGTCGAAGTCATGAAGAGAAGTCTGTTCAGAGAAGAACAGATCGGGATTTACCCTATTTCGACGGACGGTTAGGACAAGAGTAATTGTTTCTGCTGGTGCATCTCAAGACGCCGTCTGCACCGGGCGTTATGGAAGCGCTCGATGTAATTGAGCACTCATGCTGCAGATCAGGTGGTGACCTTCGAGGAAGCGCTGATATTCCCCGCTGGTGAACTGGCAGCCCCTGTCCGAATGCAGGATGACCGGTGAGTGGTCCTGCCGTTGCCAAAGCGCCATCAGCACCGCCTGCAACACCAGCTCGCGCGTCTGGCTGTGACTCATCGACCAGCCGACAATCACGTCAGTGCACAGATCCTTCACGGCGCACAGGTACAGCCAACCCTCCATGGTGCTGATGTAGGTGATGTCGGTCACCCACTTGGTGTTGGGCGCCTCGGCGCCAAAGTCCCGCTCTAGGTGATTCAGCACCCCGGCCGGACGCTGGCCAGCACCCTGCTTGCGCCAACGCTCGATCATGCGGTACTTCATTTCGATGCTTTCGCGAAGAACGCCGCCGCTTCTTGTAAAAAATCCCGTTCCCGCTTCACCTGCGCCAGTTCACGCCGCAGCGCCGCCAGTTCCTCGTCACGCGGCTTGCCCTGGCCAACAAAGGCCTTGTTGCCGACCGTGCTCAGCTCCCGACGCCAGCGGGTGAGCATGTTGGGATTGAGGCCCAGATCTCGGGCTACCTGGCTGACCGGCAAATTGCTCGAACGCGCCAGTCCGACTGCTTCATGCTTGAACTCCGCCGAATATTTCCTTCGCTTTGCCATGACACACCTCCTGGCTCATCATAAGCCTTAATGAATGTGTCCGTGAAATCAGTGTAAAACCCCTCTATCGCGCAGCGTTCAGCGACCAAAAGGAGCGAGGTTGAGCGCCATGTTGGGCATGGGTTACGCGCTAACCTCAACCATACGGCTTGACGAGTGAGGTGTCGGAACCGGAAGCCCCTCTTCCTTTAGCCCCTCAAGGTGAAACTCAATAGCCTCTCGAATGAGCTCAAGAACCTCTGCCTCGGACTCACCCGCCGCGATGCATCCAGGAAGATCTGGCACATACGCCCCGTAGCTGCTTGGGCCCTGCTCAAATACGACCATATAACGCATACGAATTACTCCTTCTTTAGTCCAGCCTGCTTCAGCGCGCTGTTGAGCGTACCGGGCGGCACATCAAGGTTGGGCTTGCCCGCTACGGTGACTGTGCCCGGCTTCGTGGGGTGATGAAATTGCCGATGGCTTCCTCTCTGGCGCACCTGCTGCCATCCGTGGGCTTCAATCGGCGCGATGAGGTCCTTGACTTTCATGGCCAAAGGATCGCATAGGCCGGTTTCTCATGTCCAACGGGGCGCGAGTTGTGCGACACCCGCGCCCCGTTGCCCTGCGCTCGCTCACCATGTCCACGACAGCGTATTATGCGCCAAACCGCGATATTTCATTTTAGCCTATGATGGTTTTTGGCGCATAGTACGGCTGATTCCCGTAGGCGCGAGCGCAGGGCAACTTTCTATTAG
>NZ_JBBPCO010000022.1:0-2500 GCF_038070005.1 Thermithiobacillus plumbiphilus
GTAGTGAAATGCTGACACATTCTTTTGAGTATGTTGGCGCGAAGGATTGAACTGGAGAGTTTGATCCTGGCTCAGATTGAACGCTGGCGGCATGCCTAACACATGCAAGTCGAACGGCAGCGGGTCCTTCGGGATGCCGGCGAGTGGCGGACGGGTGAGTAACGCGTAGGAATCTGTCCTTGAGTGGGGGATAACCCAGGGAAACTTGGGCTAATACCGCATGAGCCCTGAGGGGGAAAGCGGGGGACCGAGAGGCCTCGTGCTGAAGGAGGAGCCTGCGTCCGATTAGCTAGTTGGTAGGGTAAAGGCCTACCAAGGCGACGATCGGTAGCTGGTCTGAGAGGACGATCAGCCACACTGGGACTGAGACACGGCCCAGACTCCTACGGGAGGCAGCAGTGGGGAATTTTTGGCAATGGGGGCAACCCTGACCAAGCAATGCCGCGTGTGTGAAGAAGGCCTTCGGGTTGTAAAGCACTTTCAGCGGGGAAGAAAGTGTCTGGGCGAATACCCTGGGCATTTGACGTGAACCGCAGAAGAAGCACCGGCTAACTCCGTGCCAGCAGCCGCGGTAATACGGAGGGTGCAAGCGTTAATCGGAATTACTGGGCGTAAAGCGCGCGTAGGCGGTTTCTTAAGTCAGCTGTGAAAGCCCCGGGCTCAACCTGGGAATGGCAGATGATACTGGGAGACTGGAATACGGGAGAGGGTAGTGGAATTCCACGTGTAGCGGTGAAATGCGTAGAGATGTGGAGGAACACCAATGGCGAAGGCAGCTACCTGGCCCGATATTGACGCTGAAGTGCGAAAGCGTGGGGAGCAAACAGGATTAGATACCCTGGTAGTCCACGCCCTAAACGATGGATACTAGGCGTGTGGCAGTTTGACTGCTGCGTGCCGCAGCTAACGCATTAAGTATCCCGCCTGGGGAGTACGGTCGCAAGATTAAAACTCAAAGGAATTGACGGGGGCCCGCACAAGCGGTGGAGCATGTGGTTTAATTCGATGCAACGCGCAGAACCTTACCTGGGCTTGACATGTCAGGAATCCCGCAGAGATGTGGGAGTGCCCTTCGGGGAGCCTGAACACAGGTGCTGCATGGCTGTCGTCAGCTCGTGTCGTGAGATGTTGGGTTAAGTCCCGCAACGAGCGCAACCCTTGCCCTTAGTTGCCAGCAGGTTAAGCTGGGCACTCTAAGGGGACTGCCGGTGACAAACCGGAGGAAGGTGGGGATGACGTCAAGTCCTCATGGCCTTTATGTCCAGGGCTACACACGTGCTACAATGGCGCATACAGAGGGATGCCAACTCGCGAGAGGGAGCCGACCCCAGAAAGTGCGCCGTAGTTCGGATTGCAGTCTGCAACTCGACTGCATGAAGTCGGAATCGCTAGTAATCGCGGATCAGCACGCCGCGGTGAATACGTTCCCGGGCCTTGTACACACCGCCCGTCACACCATGGGAGTGGGTTGTACCAGAAGCCGGTAGCCTAACCGCAAGGAGGGCGCCGACCACGGTATGGTTCATGACTGGGGTGAAGTCGTAACAAGGTAGCCGTAGGGGAACCTGCGGCTGGATCACCTCCTTTTAGATGAGCCGTCGGCTGATCGCACCCACACACATCACTCAACCGTTTTACGAGTCGGGCCTATAGCTCAGTTGGCTAGAGCACACGACTGATAATCGTGAGGTCAGTGGTTCGAGTCCACTTGGGCCCACCATGTTCAGGGGCTGTAGCTCAGCTGGGAGAGCACCTGCTTTGCAAGCAGGGGGTCACCGGTTCGAACCCGGTCAGCTCCACCAGGGTTGGTGGGGGCGAGGATGTTGCCCTGTGTAGAGCACAGGCCAGCGTCTTTGAGCTGGAAGGATCTTTAACAAATTGGGAAGAGTTGTTGTATAGCGCATGGGTATGCTGTATTGAGGCCTATGACCTGAAGTTGCTTTGGGTTATATGGTCAAGCGAATAAGGGCATACGGTGGATGCCTTGGCGGAAACAGGCGATGAAAGACGTGGATACCTGCGAAAAGCCCCGGGGAGCTGGTAAACGAGCTGTGATCCGAGGATGTCTGAATGGGGAGACCCGGCCACTGGAAGGTGGTCATCGTCATCTGAATACATAGGGTGGCGAAGCGAACCCGGTGAACTGAAACATCTAAGTAGCCGGAGGAAGAGAAATCAACCGAGATTCCCTGAGTAGTGGCGAGCGAAAGGGGAAGAGCCTGCAGATTTTAGCAAGCCGATTAGGAGAAGCACCTGGAAAGGTGTGCCGTAGTGGGTGATAGCCCCGTATCCGAAAATTGGCGTGTGGAACTAAGTCTGCGAGAAGTAGGGCGGGACACGTGGAATCCTGTCTGAAGATGGGGGGACCATCCTCCAAGGCTAAATACTCGTTTCCGACCGATAGTGAACCAGTACCGTGAGGGAAAGGCGAAAAGAACCCTGGTGAAGGGAGTGAAATAGATCCTGAAACCGTATGCCTACAAGCAGTGGGAGCAGACTT
>NZ_JBBPCO010000023.1 GCF_038070005.1 Thermithiobacillus plumbiphilus
ACTCCGCCAAATAGGCGGAAATCGGGCAGCAAACAGGCAGATAAACCGGAAAAATCGACTGAAATCCCGGAGTTTGGGCCGGTATGGACCAGCACCGGGTCATGTACCCAAAATCAGCTCTTGTTCAGAGGTTCCCTAAGCAAATGTGCAAGAAAGTGCGGATTCACCGCTTCCAAAGGTCTAATAAAAAAGCATCCCGTTCCGCACACCCATCCTCTCTGGGTTTCACTAACAACAGCACAGCGACCAATTTCGCCCCGCCGAGCAATGACAACATCCCCAGCCTTTAGGATATAGCTTTGCAGTCTTTCCTTCGTCACGTTACCGACCATTTTTCTGCCATCTGGCACTATAACTTCACCGACAATGTTTATTGGATTAACTAGTGGAGCCCCCTCAGAAACATAATCCGACTTATGAAGCAAGGAGCCGAAAGGACCCGTTGAGATTGAATTGACAAACTTGGATAGAGATTGCTCTATCCACCCCTCACCTCGCTGGCTGAACACCGAATTCAAATAACTCTCAAACAACTCGCTGGCGTTAGCGAGGTTCTTTTCGGTATTGGCGACTGCCGTGTCAATTCCCGCGAAGGCTTCGTCGAGTATGGCGACGATGCGTTTTTGCTCGGGGAGGGGTGGAATGATCAGCTCGTGCCTTTTAATATCACTATCAATGACAGCGGGATAAGCGGCACCTCGCTGTAATGCAGCCATCGCGTCGGAGAAATCTGCTGTTAAAAGGCTATAAAAGAGAAACCTGGAAAGAATGCCAGGCTTGGGCCTTAGAACAAAATACCCTGTACTACAAACAGCACCATCTAGCGCACTTGGGACTTCTGCGATGCGGTTTAACGTCGGGCGTATAGTTGCAAATATGACATCCCCCATTCTCACGAGCCGACGAGCCCGACTGGGTGCATCGGCACCCTTGACCGATGAAGGCTCCACAATTTTGTGCGTGTCTCGTGAAACGGAAGAAACGTCAATGTAAGTGAAGCACTTATTCGGCTCTTTCCGAGGATCAATTGTCGTCAGCGGTTGCACGAGATCGGCAATTTTCTTACGCTCCCACCCCTCCCTCATAACATCCCCCGAATCCCTTCCAGGATTTCCTCGCTTTCCTTGTCCAGCGTCTCGATCTCGTTGATGATCACTTCGGGGTCGCGCAGCGGCTTGGCCTCGGCCTTGTTGGGGTTCTTCACCGAGAGATCGACGCTGTCGGGGTCGATGTCGCTCACATCCACCGTCCAGGAATTTTCCGAATCCTCGAAAGCAGCCTGGCGGGCAACGAAGTCGGCCAGGTCATTGTCGTTGAGCGGATTGGTCTTGCCCAGGCTCCTGCCCGGATCGAGCTGGTAGTACCAGATCTTGCGGGTGGGCGCGCCCTTCTCGAAGAATAGCACCACGGTCTTGACGCCGGCGCCGAGGAAGGTGCCGCCGGGGCAGTCGAGGATGGTGTGCAGCTTGCAGCTTTGCAGAAGCTCGCGGCGCAGGGCGCGGGAGGCATTGTCGCTGTTGGAGAGAAAGGTGTTCTTGATGACAATGGCGGCCCGCCCTCCGGCCTTGAGATACTTGATGAAGTGCTGCAGGAACAGGAAGGCGGTCTCGCCGGTCTTGATGGGGAAGTTCTGCTGCACCTCCTTGCGTTCCTTGCCGCCGAATGGCGGGTTGGCAAGGATCACATCGAAGCGGTCTTTTTCCTGAATGTCGGCAAGGTTCTCGGTCAGGCTGTTGGTGTGGACGATGTTGGGCGTCTCGATGCCGTGCAGGATCATGTTCATGATGCCGATCACATAGGGCAGGCTCTTCTTTTCCTTGGCGTAGAAGGTGCGCGTCTGCAAGGTGTCGAGATCTGCGGTGGAGAGGTGGCTGCCATCACCCTGGCCGTCGGCGCCATAACGCAGGTAGTCGTGGGCTTCGCACAGAAAACCTGCGGACCCGGCAGCGGCGTCATAGATGCGCTCGCCGATTTTCGGCTTGATCACCCGGATCATGGCGCGGATCAGCGGGCGCGGGGTGTAGTATTCGCCGCCATTGCGCCCGGCGTTGCCCATGTTGCGGATCTTGGCTTCGTAGAGATGCGAAAGCTCGTGCTTCTCGGCCTGGGAGCCGAAGCTCAGGCCGTCGATCAGCTCCAGCGCATCGCGCAGGCTGTAGCCGCTGGCAAATTTGTTGCGGATCTCGCTGAAGATCTCGCCGATACGGTATTCGAGGGTAGCAGTGCCGCTGGCGCGCTCGCGAAAACCCTGCAGATAGGGAAACAAGGTGCCATTGACGAAGGCGATCAGGTCGGCGCCGGTAAGCGCCCTGTCATGGTCAAATTCGCCGGCGGCGGTTTTGGGCGCGGCCCAGGCCGACCAGCGGTAAGGCACGTCGATGACGAAACTGTAGGGCTTGCCCATCAGCTCTGCCTCCTGAGCGCGCTCGTGTTCGAGATCGTCCAGGTACTTGAGAAACAGCATCCACGAAGTCTGCTCGGTGTAGTCCAGCTCGGTGGCGCAGCCGGCCTCTTTCCAGAGCACGTCGTCGATGTTGCGGAAGGTTTGCTCGAACATTCGGATTCCTGTGGGTTACGTTGATGCAGTTTCGTCGGGGCTGGGTGGTGTTGGGCTGGCACCCATGCTAACTGGCGGCCGCTGCGCAGCGGTGGATATCCGTGTTGAACTACTGGTTAGCCAACTCATCCACGATTTTTCGCAGAAATACCAATTTTGGAACCTTATTGTTCTGTTTATCATACCCAAATATGACAGTTACGCTTCCTTTGAATCTTCTTTGTTCAGCGATGATCTCTGGATTGATTGAGGGGTCTATTTGTAACCTGACCCTATTTTTTCCTAGCTCTGGGACTACGACAGCCCAACCACGTTTAGTGCTATCGAGATCAGTTGCCCTGATTTCTAGATCTATGGCAGGAAAATCCTCTACAAACTGCTCGTCTTCTGGCTCAGGAATGACTTGCGGCATAGCCTGAATAGAAGCAGGCGTGATCATTAATTCAGAGTTTCCGTTGAACGTGATACTTGCATCAGGATCTCGCTTTGCAGGTCGAACGACCTTGATGGCATTTCTCGCTAAAGTATCCTTATCTTTAACAGCTCCCTCGATCAACGCTTTAAACTCTAGAGCATCAAACTCTAACAAGCCAGCGCCAATATTTATAATCGTATTATTGTTCGCTTCGATCGTAGATTTTTGCTCTGGAGTCGCCTTTTTGTCTCTCAACATGAAATAGGTGGCGCCTGCAAAGACCATGGTGATGATAACTATTGATAGAAGCTTTGGGTTCCTCACCAAGTTATCCATTCCAACACGCTCTCTAATATTATTAATTAACTCATCAAGCTTCTGTTGACTTCCGAAAACAAACTTTACGATAAGATCTTCCCATATGCTGTCAGATTTAAGCTCGTTTATAAAAACATCAACGCTGCTTATCTTGGTTCCCGGAAAGAGCGCATCTAGAACATCTGGAGACTGGCGAATCACCGCCTCAAGCGCCAACAGAGACTCCGCAACGTCCCTAAGAGGGACCAGATTTTTGTTTGAATAATAAATCTGTTGATGTATTACAAGCTCCATCCTTACTCCCAGCAAAGGCTAACGGGGCGCGAGTTGTGTGGCACCCGCGCGCGGGTGGATCGGACGGCTAGCCGGGGGAGGCACCCCAAGCGGGCGCAGCCGCGAACGCAGTGAGCAGTGTCCGCTCGAATGAGAGTTGGCCGGCGCGCGCCGGTCCCGGACGTGAGGTCAACTCGCGCCCTGCTAGCCTTGCGCTCACGCACTCTATTCACGGCAGCCGTATAATGCGCCAAACTGTTATATTTCATTACAGCCCATGATATTGTTTTGGCGCATAGTACAGCTGTTTCCCGCAGGCGCTAGCGCAGGGTAACGTAGAGCTAA
>NZ_JBBPCO010000024.1 GCF_038070005.1 Thermithiobacillus plumbiphilus
ACTCTGGCCAATGACAACATTATCCACCATCCGGCGAGTTTTTCAGAGTCTCCCTAGGTGACATGCCTAACGCCCTGGCTGAGCCGCCGCGAAGCCGTCGGCTCAAGCGCATTTGTTGGTCGAGCCCCTACGCTACCGCAGGCAATGCCGCTTGCACCTCTAGCGGAACGTCCACGCCCGGAGGCCAGACGAGTACCTCTTTCCCTCGGCGACGCTTATACGCGCTGTAACTTAAATAGAATTCTGCCTGCGGCAGTTCGGAATACAGTTCCCGTATTGGCGGCACATCATCGTAGGTCATAATCCAGGGAAACCCGACGCCGGCAGTCAACACGGCAGCTAGTTGTCTATGCTCCTGGTTGGAAAACCGATTCATGTAAAGCTCAGCACCCTTCACATAGTAAGGGGGATCTATGTAGACAAAGTAACTTCGACCTCGCTTGGTGTCTCTGTTGATACGCTGAAGTAGGCGGGTCCCGTCATCGTTTGACACTTTAATTCGATCCGAATATATTCCAATCCGCCTAACGCGCTCACAAAGTGCATCTCTATTAAATCGCGCATCTATCTTGTAGTTGCCGCTTTGGTCGTAGCCCCCGATGGGGCCTCCATTATGTATAATTCCTGATCGAGTCGTCCGGTTCAGGTAGAACGTAGCAAAACCTAACCGAAGAGGATCGCCCGGCGAACACTCATCATAGACAGCCCGTTGGCGCCGCCACTCATCTACGCTAAGCTCAACCGTCTGAGCTAAGTCGATGAACTGTTCGTTGTAATTAGTGACTGATATCCAGAACGCACTAATTCGTGGGTCCGCGTCATTTATTGTGATTGCCTCAACGTATTCTTCGAATAGCAGCCTGAGAGCCGCTCCCGCACCACCCGCGTACGGTTCAACGTAATGTGGTTCTGTGAACCTATTGTGCTCTAGGAGCGATATCAGGAAATCCGAAAGAACCGCCTTGCCGCCTGGATAGCGGAGCGGGCTATAGTGTTCAGCCATATGCCGCCCTCAGAAAATAAAGCAATTAACTCAAAATAATCTCAAGCATAGGCTCGGCTCGATCCCACAGCGCCCTGAGATCCCCTTCGGTTGGGGTGACGTACGGATTGTGAGTAAACTCATTGAATCCATCAATGGTTATGAAATAGTTGCCGTCCTTCGCGGCAAGAGATCTTGTAGACTTGTACCCATCGGCGGTCATGCCTTGAAATATTCTCTTATCGACGGCGTAGCTTATAAGGTCTCTAAGAGGGGGGGTCCAATCTGGATTGTAGTTCCGTTTCTTTCCATTCTTATCGATATGATCGCATATTGCATCTGCGTGTCCCTCTCTCTTGATGTAACTCCAAAGAGCTACGTCCATTAGAACCCGTAGCATGACTCCTGTTGAATTCCGGTGCTCGAATATTTTTAGGGACTTCAGTTCCTTAAAGATCGCAGATACTTTCGCGACCTGTGATCGGCAGACGAAGTCACGTGGTACAACCGACGGAGAAGTCTTTGGTGTAGTGGATGATGGCCTGTGACTTCTGCGGCGCTCGCCAGATTCGAGTTCTTCGGTCGCTTCGCCGTCTACCACAAAGGCATCAGGATCAAACGAGCCACGCTTCTTGGTTTCCGGCAGATCTTTCTCTGCCTCCTCAATATATTTTTGGAAGTCCGCTTCATCATTGATTCTTCGGGTCATCCCCTTGGTCGTTACATCTGATACGACTTTAGCTAGAACAGCCTTAAACCGGTCGGGGTGAGTAACGCCAACAAAGCCCTTTTCGTCGTTGAGCTCGATGCCAAGGAACTTGCGGCCCGTCTGCGACTCGATGAATCGCTCAAGGGTCGTAAGGGGGAACCGAGGATCTTCGACGCGCTTTCGGGTGTCCGCATCAAGATCAAGAGAAAGCGCAATTCTATGAAGCTTCTCAGAGCGGAGGAAGCTTCGTATTTGCGCAAGCGAGATGCCGAGCTGCTCGGCAACTTCGGACGGCTGAAGACCTTGTGCCATAAGCTCGTGATAGAAGCGCGCTTGTTGGAGCGAGGACCAGCGTCGCTTGGAATCCCCGGTATGGAGCGCAGCAATTATGGGAGCTGCCGACAGACGATCGGGAACGACCGCAACGTCAATTTTCCCTAAAGAAGCCAAGTCCGCCTTTGCAGAGAGAGATCTGAAATATTTGACCTGAGAAGGTGTCGGTGCGAGTTCAGGGCTCAGCAAAAGCTTTATAGCAGCTAGCCGGCGGTTGCCCTCGAGAACGGTGAAGCGTCGCCCAGTGGGGACAACTACAAGGCGTTCGTTGGCGAACAAGCCGAGCTTCGCGATAGACGCCGCAAGCTCCTTGACGTCCTCGTGGGCTAGCAGTTCGTGGAGTAGCTGGCGCTGGTTGTCCGACCGACGATCGGCGGGAATCCGTGTGTTTTTTGGATCCAATAGAAGACTGCCAGCCTTAACCTGCGTCGATCTGATCTCTACTGCCACTGTCATCCCCCTTCATTGCCGCAAGCCCGATTATCGGTACCATCTACTATCTGAGATCGTCTGGTTCAGCGTCCAACGGGGCGCGAGTTGTGCGGCACCCGCGCGTGGGTGGATCGGACGGCTTGCCGAACGAGACACCCCAAGCCGGCGCAGCCGCGAACGCAGAGAGCGGTGTCCGCTCGAGCGAGGGTTGGCCGGCGCTCGCGCACGATATTCACTGCAGCCGTATTATGCTAAATCGGAATATTTCATTTTAGCCTATGATATGGCTTTGGCGCATAGTACCGCTGATTCCCGTAGGCGCGAGCGCAGGGCAACTTCTATTTTTCACCCTAACTGGCGCATTGTTTTAGGCCAGTATGTCGTGTGATATCCACATACGTCAACCATGGCGCCAGGTAGCAAGCATTCGGCCGCTTTACGCACCCTAACCATAAAAATGACTACGCCATTGACAGAAGATCTCCCATTCAGCCCTGCCAAGACTGCTGAATCAGGCAAAAACCGCTTCACCGCCGACTGCGGAAAAACGCCCGCAGCATCGCCCCCGCTTCTTCTCCCAGCACACATTCAGTGATCATGATCCGGTGGTTCAGCCGGGTATCATTCAGCAGCTGATAGAGGCTTTGCACAGCCCCGCCCTTGGGGTCTATAGCGCCATAGACGAGGCGCTGCACGCGGGCGTGGAGCATAGCGCCGGCGCACATGAGGCAGGGTTCGAGGGTGACGTAGAGGGTAGCGCCGATGAGGCGGTAGTTTGCGCTGCGCCGGGCGGCATCGCGCAGGGCGACGACTTCGGCGTGGGCAGTGGGATCGTGGGTGGTTATGGGCTGGTTC
>NZ_JBBPCO010000025.1 GCF_038070005.1 Thermithiobacillus plumbiphilus
GCTGCAGTGGCACGCCTCGCCCTGCGAGGAACTGGTGGAGAAGATGGGCATCTCCTGGGATGACGCCAAGCACAAGTTCGAGCAGTACCTCAAGGAAGTCGAGGCCGGCAACATCGAATACCTCTACGACCCCGAACTCGCCACCAAACACCTCGGCGCCGGCGCCTGAGCAGGTTTCAGGGTTGACGCTTTTAAACCAGCCCCGGCTTGCGCCGGGGTTTTTTTGACACAGGTCAAGGCGTGCCCGCCGGGCGGGTAGCATATTGCTCCAGAGATGTGTCCTTTCTGGAGGTGTGCCTTGGAAGCCCTGCAATGTCCTACCGATCTGGCCCACTGTATCGATCTGCGGGGCAGCGATGCCCTGACGGCACGCAGCCGGGTCTACCGGCTGGCCCATGAACTTTCTCCCGGTGGCAGTGTGGCATTTTTGCTCGATGTGGCGCCGGGGTCTTTCATGGAGAGCCTGGGCCAGCAGCTTCGTCACCGCATCTGCTGGAAGGCGAGCGCGCTGGGACAGGATGGCTGGCTGGTCGAGCTCAGGCCTCGAGAGGATGTCGAACCCGATACGCTCATGGCACTGCTGGGACGCGACCACGAGCGCCTCGACCGCCTGTTCGCGGAACTCCTGCAGGAAGCCAATGCCGGAAAGATGTCGACCACCGCGCCCATGCTGGCCGATTATGCCCTTGGCCTGCGGCGGCACGTGCATGTCGAGAATCTGGTGATTACGCCGGTCCTGGATCTGCCCCGCGATGTTGCTCGCCGGGATCCTCTGTCAACCATGCTGGATGACCATGACCGTATTCTGGAAGAACTGCATCTGCTGCTCGGGCTTTTCAGTGAGGGCCTGCCGGAGGCCTGGGAGGTCACCCCGTTCATGGCCATGCTCTCGGGCGCGCTCGCCAAGCACGAAGGACGTGAGGAACAGGGGCTCTTTCCCGTCTGGGATATGCGCTTGAAGAGCCTGCAAGATGCGGAAAGGAAGGCTTTGCTGGATCGTGCTAAGGATGTGCTCGGCGGGGCAGAGGACGCCGCTCTGGCATGATGCCCCCCGCGGGCGGGGAATTTCCGTTTGATGTAATGCGCTCAGTGCGTTACCGCTGCGCTTTCAGGAGGGCGTGCCGGCGCGCCTGTTCGAACACCCGAATATTTTCTGGGTGATAACGCTGGCCATGGAGAATGACTTCGGGAGAGTCGTCTGATCCGGATCGGACCTGCATCCCGATCAGGGCGTCCCGGTCCATCTGAACGATGCTGGTTGGACAGGGGCAGAGTGTCCAGACGAGAAAGGCAACAAAAAAGCTGAATCCGATCAGACCTTCCAGGGGCAGCGTGGCCGATGGCGCAAGCGGACCGTTTTCCTGGAAGACCAGGACGGCGGTGACGACCACGCCCAGAACAGCGAGAGCAATACGCCGGGCCCGGAGAAACGGTTTCCTGTACCCGGTGGCGACTCGATACTTGACGAGATACATGTGCTCGAGCCCGTCAAGGACAGTGAAATCCTCCTTGTCCATTAATGCACCCATCAGCCTGTCTCCCCCTGTCAAAGCGCGTATTTAAAATATATTTCATTTACCGCTTTGCGCAAAGGGTAGCCAGGGACCTAGGATGGATTTTGCTGGCCCTCCTTTTTTAGCCGCTCTTGCCGTCGACGCGAGGTTGCCAGTAGATCAATCCATATTTCCAGATCCAGGAAACGATGCTGAACAGCCAGACGGATGCGGCGAGCGGATAAATCAATCCTGGAGCTATTGACAGACCAATATCGGGCAGGATACGCAGCACGGCGGCGGCCTGCAGCCCGAGAAAGAGTGTCCAGGTCAGGGCATCGGCTGCGAGCGGACGTCCGGAGTGTCCCAGAGTGACGCGGGAGGCCATCGCAAGCATCATGGCAGCGAAAAAGCCGATCCCAAGCGCGTGTAATGGCGCAAAGCCAAGGGTGAAATCCCCGGCATGGTCGAACAGCAAGGCCACGTCCTGAAAGCTGTAGAAGGCCAGTGCGATGGCGAGCCAGAAAAAGGCGATGTGCAGTACCGCCAGCAACCGTACCTGAAAACTGCGTAGTAGATCCCAGCGGTAGGACAACCAGGCTGCCAGAGCCAGAAAGGGCAGGTCGAAGAAGCCACGCCAGGCGTCCAGCCCCAACAGTTCCAGCAGGCCGTGGCCAGTGGCGCAGGCCAGCATGGCCGGAAGTATCCAGTCAGGTCGGTAGATCACATAAGCTGTCAGTACCCGGCTCGAAAAAAAAGGGATCATGCGATGACTGACGGTGAGAAAGATTGGCAGGAGAAAAAACCAGATGCCTGCGATGCGGCTGAAATTCAGAAACTGTATTGCGCCTGTAAACAGCCAGAGACCGTAGGCGCAGGCACCCAGCCAGCCCATGAAAAGCCCGGCAATGGTGACGCGGGAGTGTTGCTTGTCAGGATGCTGGCTCTGTCGGAGTATGGCGAGCAGCGCCAACAGTCCGATGCCCCAGCCCGCGAGGAACAGTAATACGCCCACCAGCAGCAGGAGCTTGTCAATCACAAGGCCGGCATAGAAGAGCAGCATCCCGCCCGCCATCAGGATGCTCGCCGGTAAATAAGACCAGCGTGTCACCGGCCTGCCGTTCAACCAATTAGGGAAGGTGGTCATGAGGAAGCCAAAGATGAAGAACGGGAAGAATCCGTAGATCATCAGGAAGGCATGGGCCCAGGCCGCTGGGATTGTCCAGCTTGGCGCGGCATAGGCTTGCGTGTAGCGGCCGAGCAGATCGCCGAGCCACCAGAGCATCACACCCGCGGCCTGGAACGCGCCGAGGAAGAACATCAATCGGTGTGGAGCAGCGCCGAGTTGCCGCCAGGAAGGGGATGTCATGTTTGCCTGCATCTGAAGGGATGTCCTGGGCTTTGCTCAGGCGAGCATGTCAGTACTGGAAAACGGCATAGGCCCAGACCTTCTGGGTATCCACATTGGCCTGGGTGGTGCCGGGAAACACCGCCCCCGCGCCCTCGTCGGCCGAGTAGTCGGCGAACTTGGCGCCCAGGAGCCACTGCTTCTGCAGGGCATAACTGGCCAGGAGATCGATCTCGGTACCGAAGTGCTGACCGCCGCTATCCGCCTGGTAATCGTGGTACATGACGGTGAGCGTGAGCGGCTG
>NZ_JBBPCO010000026.1 GCF_038070005.1 Thermithiobacillus plumbiphilus
CGTAAGCTTCCCCGAATTCTGGACATGTTAAAAGTAGAGCTTTCTGGCATTGTTAACCAGCCAGGAGGTTTGAATGAAGAAGTCGAGATTTACCGAGACCCAGATTGTTTCGATTCTGAAAGAGGCTGACGCCGGTCGGTCGATCAAGGAAGTATGCCGGCAGCACGGCATCTCGGACGCCACCTACTACAAGTGGAAGTCCAGATATGGCGGGATGGAAGCCTCCGACCTGAAGCGAGTCAAGGATCTGGAGGCCGAGAACGCCAGGCTCAAACGCCTGTTTGCCGATATGGCGCTGGAGAATGCCGCGATGAAGGATCTGATCGCAAAAAAACTCTGACGCCGGATGGGCGGCGTGACGCAGCACGCTATTTGGTAACGGCGCACCGGATTTCCGTGGTCCGGGCCTGTCGCTGCGTCAGCCTGTCTCGTTCGGCGTATTACGAGGAGCCGGTGAATTGGATCGTGCGCGATGCCGGGATTGTGGCGGCGTTGGCGCGATTGATCGAAGAACGCGCCAGCCGTGGGTTCTGGAAGTGCTATCAGCGCCTGCGGCTGGAAGGCTTTACCTGGAATCACAAGCGGGTATATCGGGTGTACTGCATGATGAAGCTCAACCTACGTCGGAAGGCCAAACAACGGCTACCCAAGCGGGAGCGCGTCCCGTTGTACGTGCCACGTCGGCCAGATTCGGTCTGGTCGGCGGATTTCGTGGCGGATGCGCTGCTCTGCGGCAAGCGCTTGCGCCTGTTCAATGTGGTGGACGACTTCAACCGGGAAGCCGTGCATATCGAGGTGGACACCTCCATCACCTCAGAGCGCTTGGTGCGGGTATTCGAGCAGCTGCGAAAAGAGCGGGGTCTACCGCAGGTATTGCGTACGGACAATGGCCCGGAATTCCTGGGGGAGGCATTCATCCATTGGGCCAGGCAGGCGGGCATGGCGATCCAATACATACAACCCGGCAAGCCCAACCAGAATGCCTTCATCGAACGATTCAATCGCACGCTGCGCGATGAGTTGCTGAACGCGCATCTCTTTGCCCGGCTTGATGATGTGCGCGAGGCCGTCTACTGGTGGATGATCGAATACAACGAGGAACGGCCACACGACTCATTGGGCGGTATACCGCCCCTGCAATACCGGTCTCAAAACGCAGAAAACTCTACTTATGAACTGCCCACTTGACGGGGAAGCTTACG
>NZ_JBBPCO010000027.1 GCF_038070005.1 Thermithiobacillus plumbiphilus
GAGCGGCTTGGCGCTCACGGTGAAGAAGGCATCCTGCAGGCCGGTGGCCGGGGTGGCCAGGAACATGTCGGCCCAGCCATTGAAGGCGTGCTTGGTGGCAAATGGGGTCTGGAAGCCGTAAGTACCGCGGTCGTTGGCGCCCAGCACCTCATAATCAAAGCGCGCCGAGAGCATGCCCGCACTCATTCCACCTCCGAGCAGCCAGTAGTCGGCCTTGATGCCGGGACGGGGATCACGGTAGCCGAGCTGGCGGGCATATTCGGCGGTATAGAGCAGCTTGTAGCTGCCCAGGGGATAGTCGCCGTTCAGCCGCGCGCCGGTGGTGCCACTGGAAATGCTGCTCGCGGTACTCTCGGGCTGGCTACGATCCTCATAGAAATAGCCATAACCCGACAGGGTCGTGCCCTTGAAGGGCGTGAACCCGGCATGCAGCAGGCTCAGGCGTACCGATTGCAGGTTCTGGCCGGCCGGCGCCTGGAAGTTGGCATAGCTGCCCTTGACGCGGTTGATGTAGGCGGCAAAGAGCGTGGTGCCGGGCAGGCTCTTGTTCTCGATGCTCACGCCATCATAGGTCTGCATGTTCTGGCGCCAGTCGACATTGCCGATGAAGCGGTCATTGTCGAGCTTGATGATCTGTCGTCCGGCCTTGATCAGGGTGCCGGGCAGGCCCTGATAGCTCAGAAAGGCCTGGTTCACCGCCGTGGTTTCGGCATCGGCCACCACCGGATAGGCCAGCTGGCCATTGGTCAGATCATTGAAGTCATCACTCCCGAGATGCGCGATGTTGATGAACTGCAGGCTCGCCCCCAGACCCGCGAAAGGCTTGGTGCTGTAGCCGAGCAGGGTGCGCATGGTGAAGGCATTGGCGTCCTCGGCCCGGCCGGCCTGATGCACGTACTCGTAACGCGGACGCAACTGCAGATCGACCTTGCCACCCTTGAGCGC
>NZ_JBBPCO010000028.1 GCF_038070005.1 Thermithiobacillus plumbiphilus
CCGTGCTGGTTACCACGGGCGCGGGATTCATGCCCAAGGTAAAACTGACACTGCTCGGGCCTGAGGGCGAAGTGGTCGGAGTAGGACTTGTTTGGGAGCTGGGGATGTATTTATTGATGATCTTCGCCAGTTCCGCGTATCCCTCGGGTGTTGGTTGCACACCATCCCAGCTCAAGAGGCTGGACCAGTTGCTCAGGGCCCGGAAATCCCTGTCCAGGTCCAACAGCTTGATGCGGCTGTTGCCCTGGGCGGCAATCCAGTCACGCAGTTGCTGGTTCACCCGCTGATTGCGGGCGTCATTACTGTCTTTCCGAGGCAAGAGAGTCATGACAAAGACAGTGGCACCGGATTTCTTGGCCAGCAATGAACTGGTGATCTGCTTGATGTTGTTGACCGTCTCGGCCTCGGAAATATAACGCCAGTCATTGTTGCCGATATTCAGCAGATAATTGTCACTGGCCACGATGCTACCCAGCCGGTTCATGAGATCGCGCGTGGTATTGCCGCGCAAGGATTCATGGCCATAACCATAAATATCAGTATGCGAGCCGATGAACTTCAGATCATGATTCAGGATCGCCAACCGGATTCTCAGCGACTGGCCACCCCAGGAACCAGTGATATTATCGCCAACGGTCGCAAAGATGCGGGTGCCATTCTGGATGATGTCCTTTTGCGCTTTCTGGAAGGTCATCACGCCGGTGCTGGAGGGCATCCTGCCATTGGCCCAGGTCAGGTAA